>JAIBJN010000057.1 GCA_020029595.1 Actinomycetota bacterium
CGGTCGCGGTTCGAGCCGAGCGGCGCGGCGGCGTCGTTCACGTGCAGGCAGCGCAGGCGCTCGAGGCCGACCCGCCGGTCGACCTCGCCGAGCGTCGAGTCGAGAAGGGCCGGGTCGGTGACGTCGATCCCCGAGACCCAGAGGTGGCAGGAGTCGAGGCAGAGCCCCAGCCGCGGATGCCCGTCCAGGCGGTCGACGAGCTCGGCGAGCTCGTCGACCGAGCGGCCGATCGTGCCGCCCGCGCCCGCGGAGTTCTCGAGCAGGATCCAGGTCGGACCCTCACAGGCCCCGAGCGCTTCGTCGAGCGCCGGGACCGCCCGCTCGAGCCCGGCCTCGAACCCGGCGCCGAGGTGGGAGCCGACGTGGAGGACGACGCCGTCCGCCTCGATCGCGCAGGCGACGCCGACGGTGTGCAGAAGCGAAGCCCGCGACTTCTCCCAGATCGCCTCGTCGGTCGTCGCCAGGTTGATGAGGTAGAGCGCATGGCAGACGACGGCGCCGATCCCTTCCTGGGCTCGGCGCTCCCGGAAGCGCGTGAGGTTCTCCTCGGGGTGATTCGTCGGGCGCCAGGCGCGCGGGCTCTGCGTGAAGAGCTGGACGGCGTCCGCGCCGCGCTCGACCGCGCGGTCGATCGCCGTGTGGATCCCTCCGGCGGTGGAGACGTGGGCCCCGGCCAGCACGCGACTACGATAGCCGCGTGCCGGTGAGAGTCCGCTTCGCGCCGAGCCCGACGGGACTTCTCCACATCGGGGGCGTCCGCACGGCGCTCTTCAACTGGCTCTTCGCGCGCCACGACGGCGGCGAGTTCCTGCTCCGCATCGAGAACACGGACACGAGCCGCGAGGTCGAGGAGTCGGTCGAGCAGATCCAGCGGTCGCTCCGCTGGCTCGGGCTCGACTGGGACGGGGAGATCGAGTTCCAGCTGGACGGCCTCGGCCGCCACCAGGAGGCGGCGCGCCGGCTCCTCGCCGAGGGGCATGCCTACGAGCACGAGGGCGCGATTCGCTTCCGCATGCCCGACGAGGGGGCGACCGTCTGGGCGGACGCAATCAAGGGCCAGATCTCCTACCCGAACGAGAAGCTCGAGGATCTCGTCCTCCTCCGCTCCGACGGACGGCCGACGTACAACCTCGCCGCCGCCGTGGACGACGCCGACTCCGGCATCACCCACGTGATCCGCGGCGAGGATCACGTCCCCAACACGCCGAAGCAGATCCGGATCCTCGAGGCGCTCGCTCGGCCGCTCCCGGTCTACGCGCACGTCCCCAACGTCTTCGGGACGGACGGGAAGAAGCTCTCCAAGCGCCACGGGGCCGTGTCGGTGGAGGAGTTCCGCGCCAAGGGCTACGTCGCGCCGGCGCTCATGAACTACCTTGCGCTGCTCGGCTGGAGCTACGACGACAAGACGACGATTATGTCCCGCGACGAGCTCGTCGAGCGGTTCGGGCTCGAGCGGGTGGGCTCGAGCCCGGCGACCTTCGATTACGAGAAGCTCGACTGGATGAACGGCGTCTACCTGCGGGAGATGCCCCCGGACCAGTTCGCCGACGACCTCGTCGCCTACCTCCGCGAGACCGGTTTCGACGGCGATGAGGAGACGATTCGCGCCTCCGCGCCCCTCGTCCAGGAGAAGATCGCCAGGCTCGACGAGTATCCGAAGTTCGCCGGCTTCTTCTTCAGGAGGGTGGAGCCTTCCGCTGAGCTCCTCGACGGCTCGGGCCCTCTGCTGGCGCAGGTGCGAGAGGCTCTCGCGACTGTCGAGCCCTTCGCCTCGGAGCCCATCGAGGCGGCGCTCCGCGCGCTCGCGGAGCGGCTCGACCTGAAGCCGCGCCAGGCGTTTCAGCCCATCCGAGCGGCGGTCACCGGCTCGAACGTGTCGCCGGGTCTCTTCGAGAGCCTCGAGCTTCTCGGCCGGAACGAGTCGCTGGCGCGGCTCGACGCGGCGATCAAGTCCTATCGATAGAGGACGAAGCCGCCCGCGAAGAGGGCGAGCCCGGCGGCCCACACCGGCCAGGCGGCGAGCACGGCGCCGGCCGTGAAGAGGAAGGCGCCCACGATCACGAGCCCCGTGGCGACGAGCGCCGAGACCGAGGGGCGCTCGCGCTGCCGGCGCGGCGGGAGTTCCGCGGCGCCATCCGAGCCCCGCGGCACGGATGTCCGCTCGAGCGCGCGCAGGCGTGCGAGGCGGACGCGGAAGAGGGCGCCGCGCCACTCGGGGAGAAGCGGCTCGACGAAGTCGACGTCGCCCGCCTCGAGCGCGTACGCGACCTCGGCGGTGACGTCACGGGCCTCCGCGAGTGAGGCGACCAGCTCCGTGTGCAGCGTCTCGGCGCCCGGCGGCGGGTCGATCCCGACGGCGAGCTCGGCGCCGGCGTGGAGGCTGTACTGGAGCTGCGGCAGCTCGTCCACGAACCCATCCGTGGCAGCCTCCGCCGGCGACTCGGCCACGCGCTCCAGCCGGACGAGAGCCGCGCCGACGCGCTCCCAAAGATGCGAGACAGCGTCCGCATAGCCCCCCGGCTCACCCCTCCGAACCGTCCGCTCCATCCGTGGCCCATCATACGCGGTCGCGCTCGGCAGGGATGGGAGGCGGCGGCGAGCCGTCGCTCGTCTCCCCGTTCGCCGCCGAGCTCTGCGCGGACGACCCCCTCAGCTCCTGCTCGGCGTCCTGCACGTGCTTCCGCCAGCGGAGCGTGCCGAGCATGAGGAGGATGGCGCCGAAGCCGATGGCGACGTTGACGATCGTGATCACGAGCTGCTGGCCGAAGCTGAAGGCGAGGATCGTCGATCTCGACGCGGCACCGGCGAGGGCGAAGACGAGGATGGCCTGCTGCGTGCCCGCGCCCCCGGGGGTGAAGGGGAGCATCGTCGAGAGGCCGGCGACGACGAGAACGGCGAGGGTCGTCTCGGCTGTCGCGTCGACGTGGAAGGCCCGCAGGAAGAAGAAGGTCGAGACGATCCGCGCGAGCCAGCTCGCGGCCTGCCACGAGACCACCTCGCGCACGTAGACGTGCCAGTCCCGGAGAATCGCGAAGCCGAGAGTGATCTTCTCCTTGAAGGCGGTCACGTGGCGGGAGGCCCAGGCCACGAGCAGGATCAGACCGCCGAGGAGGATGCTCCAGATGAAGATCGCGATGCGCGGGTGCTCGACCACGAACGCCCAGTCGAAGGCGGGGAGAGTGGGAAGGTCCGGGAGGCCGGGCAGGAGGCCCATCTGGACCGCGATGAGGAAGAGCACGGTCGCGACCACGAAGTCGAACAGCGTCTCGACGACCAGGCTCGAGGCGAGGGTCGGGTAGGTGGAGTGCTCGATCCGGTGCTTGGCGATATAGAGCTTGACGACGTCGCCTCCCCGCGCCGGGACGATCGCATTCACGCCGACGCCGGCCATGTAGGCGCCGAAGGCGGTCCAGTACGGGACCTTCGACTCCGGGTAGGCGGCCCGGAGGATGTTCTGCCATGCGCGTACGCGCATGAAGAGCCGCAGCAGGTGGAAGAGGACGGCGAGGGCGAGCGCCCCCCACGCGACGGCCGCGAAGGCCTTGAAGAAGGCCTCCGACGCGTCGAGAAAAGCGCGAACGTCGTCCACGGTCTGACGATAGCGGCGGGCCTGGCCGCCCAGCCGCCGTGGCTAGGCGGGACGTCGGCCGCTCACGACGCCTCCGTCGCTCCTGGAGACTCGTGCGGCCGGAGCTCGACGAGGAGCTCGCAGTCGAGGGCGTGCGCGAGCTTGAGGAGCGTGTCGATGCGTGGCGGCCGGCCGCCCGACTCGAGCCGGGCGATGGCCGACTGCGTCGTCCCGCAGACCTTCGCCAGCTCGGCCTGGGAGAGCCCGAGCGCGCGGCGGCGCGCGGTGACCTGACCGGCGATCTGGGCGAAGAGCCAGCCGTCGTGCGCGCCGGCGAGGCGCTCGCGGAGCCGCTCGATTGCGCGCTCCGTCGCATGGTGGCGTTCTTCCTTGGAAAGCTCCGGCATCGCAGTCGTGCTATGTATAGCACGACTGCTCCTGAGCCAGGCCCGGTGCGGGCGACGGAGCGGGGCCGGGGGGCCCCGCTCCAGAGCGTCTCTACGACTCGCTCGGCTTGAAGAGCCCGAACGCGGCGCCCGTGGGATCGGCGAAGATCGCGAGGCGTCCGACCCCCGGGACGTCGAAGGGGCTCCTGATCGTCGTGGCCCCCAGGCTCTCGGCCTTGGCGGCCGTCGCGTCGACGTCGTCCGTCCCCATGTAGGTCAGCCAGTGCGGGGGCGCCTCGACGCCGTCGGGCCGGGCCATGCAGCCCGCCCGATCGGTTCCGCCGGAGCTGAAGAGCGTGTAGACGAACCCGTCGCCCATGTCCATGTCGCGTGACGTCCAGCCCACGACCTCGCCGTAGAAGCCCTTGGCGGCCTCGACGTCAGTGGTCATCAGCTCGTCCCAGACGAAGACGCCCTCCGAGCGCGGCGGCTCGGCCGCCGACGTGAAGAGGGAGATCACGGCGCCCTGCGGATCGGCGACGACGGCCATGCGCCCGACCTCGGGGATGTCCATCGCCGGCGCGACGATCCGACCACCGGCGATCTCCGCCCGACCGGCTGCCTCGTCCACGTCGTCGACCGCGACGTGCCCGAGCCAGTGCGGCGGGGCGCCGCCCTGCGCGGGCCCGAATCCGCCGTGGGTCTGGTCGTGCGCCTTGATCATCGGATAGTCCATCTCTCCGGGCTTCCAGATCTCGAGCTCCCAGCCGAGGAGCTGCGTGTAGAAGCCGCTCGTCGCGGCCGGATCGCCGGACATGTGGTCGTGCCAGACGAAACGACCCACTGCGGTTTCAACGGTGCTCATCTCGATGCACCCCTCCTTCGATTGCTTGCGTCCGCCACGCTAGTCGTCATACTTCGGAAAAGCAAGTATAAAGTTCTGATTACGAAGTGGTGAGGAGGCTGCGGCCCTGGACGGCGACAGGACATACGGGCAGTACTGCGGGCTCGCGCGCGCGCTCGACCTAGTCGGGGAGCGCTGGGCGCTCCTCGTCGTCCGCGAGCTGCTCCTGGGCCCGAAACGCTTCACCGACCTCCTCGACGGCCTGCCCGGGGTGAGCACGAACGTGCTCGCGAGCCGGCTCCGGCGGCTCGAGCGCGCCGGAGTTCTGGAGCGGAACGTGCTGCCCCCGCCGGCCGGCTCGTCGGTCTACGAGCTGACGGAGTACGGCCGGACGCTCGAGCCGGCGGTGGCCGCCCTCGGCCGTTGGGGGGCGGCGTCTCTGGGCGCGCGCCGGCCCGAGCAGGTCTTTCGCTCCCACTGGCTCATGCTCGCGCTCCGAGCGTTCTTCCACGCGGAGGCGGCCGTCGGGGTCTCTCGCGCATACGAGGTGCGCCTGCGGGAGGGCCGCTTCCGCATCGGGGTCGAGGACGGCGCGGTCGAGACGGCCCGAGCCGACGGAGGCGGGGCTGACCTCGTCCTCGAGGCGGACGACGACGCGCTCGTCGGCCTCCTCTCGGGATCGCTCGACCCGGCGGCCGCCCTCGAGACCGGCGCCCTCGTCGTCGCCGGCGGCGATCCGGCGGAGCTCGAGCGCTTCGTCGAGCTCTTCCGCTTCTCCGAGCCGGCGCCGGCCTGAGCCTACTCGCGCGCCAGGCGGTAGACGGCGCCGACCTGGGAGACGAGGTAGAGCTCGCCGTCGGCGCCCTCGCCGAAGGAGGTGAGCTGCGGGAGCGCGATCCGCTCGCGGCGCACGTCCGTCGCCTCGCCGTCCTCGACGCGCAGGCTCCAGATCGTCCCGGAGCAGTAGTCGCCGTAGAGGAAGCGCCCGCGCAAGCCCGGGAGGTCGCCGCCGCGATAGACGAAGCCGCCCGTGATCGAGCAGCCGACGTCGTGACCGTAGACGGCGATCGGCTCGACGAGCTCGCCCTCGCCTGAGAGCTCCTTGTCCTCCAGCCGCTCCTCGCCCTCGTAGACGTCCCAGCCGAAGTTGAGGAGGCCGTCCGTCCCGCGCGGGACGAAGTCGACCTCCTCCCAGCGGTCCTGGCCGACGTCGCCGATGTAGAGGTCGCCCGTGTCACGGTCGAAGGAGAAGCGCCACGGGTTCCGCAGACCGTAGGCGGCCACCTCCCAGTCCGCGTCCGGCCGGTCGACGTCGAGCCGTAGGAGCTTCCCGAGCCGAGTGCCGAGATCCTGCGAGCGGTCCTCGGGATCGAAGGCGGCGCCGCCGTCCCCCAGGCCGAGGTAGAGGAGCCCGTCCGGGCCGAAGGCGAGCTGGCCACCGTTGTGGTTGGGGTACGGCTGGTCGACGGCGAGGAGCTCGCGGACGAGTTCCGGCCCGCCCGCCAAGCTCTCGTACTCGACGACGCGCGTGTCGCCGTCGCGATTCGAGTAGTGGACGTACACGCGGGGATCGCGGGGGAAGTCGGGGTGGAGCGCGAGCGCCAGGAGGCCTTGCTCGCCGCCGGCCTTCACCTCCGTCCGGATGTCGAGGAACGGCTCGGGGTCGAGCTGGGAGCGCTCGAGGAGCCGCACCGTCCCTTCCTGCTCGACGACGTAGAGCGTCCCGGGCTTGGAGGCGACGACCTGCAGCGGCGAGCGGAGACCCGAGGCAACGGCGACGAGCCTCAGCGGCTCCTTCGAGGCCGGCACCGACGGCGTCGCCGTGGGATGCTCGCCGCCGCCGCGCGTGAGGAGAACGAGCGCGAGTACGGCGCACGCCCCGATCGCCGTCAGCCGCAGCACTCGGGCACTAGGGAAGAGGCGCGGTCGACACAGCGGTCTCGGGCGCGCGCGCGTACGGATGCTCCTCGGCGATCGGCCCCTCGTGGTAGGCGCTATCGGCGTTGACCGCCCAGATGTCGTGGCCCGAGCCGGCGACGAGGTTCTCGACTGCCCGGATCGACGTCAGCATCGAGTGGTCGGAGTTGTTGTAGCGGTGGAGCCCGTTGCGGCCGACCTGCTGCAGGTTGTCGATCCCGTCGAGCCACTGCCGCAGCGTCGCCAGCCGAGCCGCATACCGCGCGTCGTAGACCGGGTAGGCCTTTGGCACACGCTCGACGTAGCCGCGCTCGAGCTGCGCGCACCGCGCGAGGCCGAGGCGCGCGAGCTCCTCGGCGGCCACCTCGACGAGGCGCTCGTCGTCCGAGCGCCAGAGCTCGTCGCCCTCGAAGCAGAAGTACTCGAGGCCGATGCAGGTCATGTCCGGATCCGGGACCATCCACGGGCTCCACGAGCGGTAGTTCTGGATCCGTCCGACCTTGACCGACGGGTCGTGGACGTACACCCAGTTGTCGGGGAAGAGGTCGGCGCCGCGGAGGACGAGGGCGACCGTGAGGAAGTCGCGGTAGTGGAGGCCCTGCGCCGCCTCGAGCGCCGACCGTGCGGGCTTCGGCCGAACCATGGAGCCGAGGGTGCGCAGCGGGAGCGAGGAGATCACGTGCTCGCAGGGGATCTCCTCACCCGCGACCTGGACGCCTGCGACGCGGCCCTTGTCGAGCCGGATCTGCTCGACCGGGCTTCCCGTGCGCACCTCCCCGCCCAGGGCATGGATGCGCTCCGCCATCGTCTCCCACATCTGGCCGGGCCCGTAGCGCGGGTAGTGGAACTCCCGGATGAGGCTCTTCACCCCGCCGCTCCCGTTGCGGAAGAAGGCGTCCTTCGCCGCGCTCGTGAGCGAGAGCCCCTTGATCCGCTGCGCCGCCCACTCGGCTCGAATCTCGGAGGCGGGGACGCCCCAGACCTTCTCGGTGTACGTGCGGAAGAAGAGCTCGTAGAGGCGCCGGCCGAAGCGGTTCGAGACCCACTGCTCGAGGGTCTCCTCGCCGCCTCTCCGGCGAGGGACGGCCGCGAGGTACGAGCCCAGGACCCGCGCGAGCTCCACCGGCCCAAGCTTTCGGACGACGTCTCCTGCGCCGAGGGGGTAGTCCAGGAGCCGGCCGTTCCAGTAGATGCGGGAGAGCCGCTGCCGCAGCAGGAGTTCGTCGCCGAGAACCTCGAACCAGAGCGACTCGACCTCAGCGCTCTTCGTGAAGAAGCGGTGGCCGCCCAGGTCGAACCGGTAGCCGTCGCGGACGACGGTCTTCGCCAGGCCGCCGACCTGCCTCTCGGCCTCGACCACGAGCACCGGACGGCCGAGCTTGGCGAGGAGGTAGCCGGCCGTGAGGCCTGCCGGTCCCGCGCCGAGGACGAGCACCGCATTCGTCGCCTGGAGGGCCATCAGACGTCAAGGATGACAATACAGTCATCTACCGATCCTTCGGTAGAGCGTCACTCCGACGCCCGTCTCGGCGGCGTCGGTTCCCGGGGGGATGGCGTCGAGCCGCCGGAAGCGCGAGTCCCCTCGCATGGCCGCCTCCCACTCGGCAGAGCGGCGGACGACGAGGCTCGTCCAGGGAGCCTGCCAGCGGCTCCCGTCGCCCACCGCCGGGGCGACGAGCAGCACCCGCGATCCCGGCGGGAGGGAGTCGAGCAGGGGGGTGAGCGACCTCTCAGGCCGTGTCCGCTCGAGGCGGGGGAGGGCGTTGCGCCAGTCCATGACTCTCGGATCCGGGACCGGCCCGAGCGGCGTTGCGTACCGAAGGCCCTGCGGCAGGTAGTGCGCGAGCACCGGCACCTGCTCGGGTTGGGTCGAGACGACGAGATCGCCGGGCTCGAGCCGCGCGGCCACGCCCGCCGAGGCGTCGGCGACGTTGCTCTTCTCGTCCGGAGAGAGATCCAGCGCCCACACGAGGGCGACCGCCGCGCCCGCGACGAGCCCCAGCCGTCCGACGCGCGCGAACGTGGCGCCCGCGAGGAGGAGGAGCGGTCCGACGAGGACCGCGAGGTACCGGTTCGCCCAGCTCGGCTCGACGTGGCTGCTCGCCCAGCCCGCGGCCAGCGTCACCGCACCCGCGAGCGCGAGTCCCCAGAGAGCGCGCCGCTCGTCCGCATCCTCGCCGAGGCGCGCGACGACGATCGCCCCGGCCGCGAGCGCTAGGGCCCAGAGGAGCGCGTTCGTGGGCGGGGGATTCGACCAGGGAGCGCCGGTGTGCTCGAGCTGGAAGGCGAAGGTCGGAAGCCAGGGGAGGAAGGCGAGGCCCGGGAGCCCGAACCCGAGGGCTCCGTCGCGGAGGAGCCGCGCGCGGCTCGCCGGCGGAGCGGTGGCGAGGAGGGCTCCGAGGGTCACGAGCATCCCGAGCGCGTAGAAGAGCGCCCAGTAATGCGTGTAGAGGAGCAACGCCAGGAGGGCGGCGAAAACGGGCAGGTAGCGCCGCCGCGAGAAGACGAACGCGTGCAGGAAGGCCGCCGTGGCCAGGACGGAGAGGAGGGCGACGAGCGCGTACATGCGCGCCTCCTGCGCGTACGAGGTGAGGAACGGCGTCACGGCCGCGAACGAGGCGCAGAGCCAGCCCGCCCGTCGCCCGAAGAGGCTCCAGCCTCCCCAGAGCCCCACCGGCACCGTGAGGAGCGCGAAGACGAGAGACGGCGCGCGCAACACGGCCTCGCCCGTGCCGGCGAGCGCGGTCCAGGCGTGGAGGAGGAGGTAGTACGCCGGCGGCGAGCCGTCCTGCCGGAGGAGCCCGGGGAGCTCCGCGACAGGGTGCGACGCGATTCCGACCGAGATGCCTTCGTCGATCCAGAGGGAAGCGTCGAGCGATCGCGTGCGCAGGAATGCGGAGAGTCCGAGCAGGAGGACGAGTGGAACGAGCACGCCGACCGGCGCGGCGAGGGTCAGGCGTCGCATGCTGCGTGAACCTCCCAGGCCCCGGCGCTTGCCACGAGGCGGAACCCGGCCGGGACGACGGGGGCGGGGCCGACGTCGGGCTCGAGCCGCGAGCGGAAGACGACTCCGGGCGCGTGCGGGACCAGGCTGAGGTCGGAGATGTGGGCGCGGAGGTGCCAGGCGACGAGCGGGAAGCGCTGGCGCCCGGCGTACAGAGGTCCGCACGAGCGCAGCTGCGCGGTTCCCCCGGCCCGTTCGACAGCCGCCGCGAGGTCCGCGCGGAGCTCGGCCGCGTAGGTGAGCTCGTCTCCGAGGCGACGGGCGGCCGGCAGGGACGCCGCGACGGCGACCGCGAGGGCGGCCGCTGCTGCGGGCGCCACGAGTCGCGGCGCGCGCCCGACCACGGCCGCGTAGAGGAGGCCGGCGCCGAGGCCGCCGAGGACGGCGGTGAGGGCCGCCGCGACGAGCAGGTACCGCTCCTCCCCGGAGTAGCCGGCCTCGCTCATCGCCGCGACGAGGGCCACCCAGGCTGCGGCGCCGCCTGCCAGAGCGAGGGGCGCCGGCTCGCGCCTGCGAAACGCCACGGCCGAGGCGGCGAGGGCGCCCAGGAGGATGGGCAGCGGCACCATCGTCGCGAAGCGCTCCAGCACCTCGAGCGCCGGGCGCGCCGCGAGTGCCGGGGCGCCCGGGCTGGGCACCTGGGCGCGCTCCGACGAGCGCAGCAGGTCCCCGGAGCCCCACAGCTCGGGGGCGAACCAGAGCAGCGGGACGAGCGGCAGGAGCACGGCGATCAGCCGCCGCGTCCCCGGCTCACGGCGCCAGAGCCACACCGCGTACGCAGCGAGGAAGGGCCAGACCTCGGGGCGGAGGAGGGCGGCGGCCGTTCCGAGAGCGAAGGCCTGGCCGCGACGCTCGTCTAGGTGACGGTCGAAGGCGAGCAGAATGAGGGCGATGAGGAGGCCCTCGGAGCTCCCGCCGGCCACCCCGCGGAGGAAGCCTACTGTGGCGAGAAGGCCGATGACCGCGACGGCGCCCGCGAACCATCGCCCCGATCCGCCCGCGATCCGAGCGGCGAGGCGGAACGCGAGCACGACGGCCAGAAGGCCGCCCGCACGGGCGAGGACGAGCCAGACGGACGGAGCCGTCTCGCCGAGCGGCGCGAGCGTCGTCGTGACGAGGACCGGCAGCGGTTTCCAGGCGGGCCCGGCCGTCGTGTCGAGGTCGAGCCCGCCCACCTCCCGGCCCCAGATGAGCCACGCCCACGGGTCGTAGGTCGGCGTCGACGGTGCGAGCAGGGACAGCGCGGCGACGCCGAGGCAGCCGGCGCAGACACCCCAGAGGGAGCGTCGCGCCTGCACGGCCCTACGTCAGACCGACGCTGTCGAGGAGCTCGAGGGTGGCCGCGAGCTCGGGCCCGAGAGTCCCCAGCTCGACGTCCGGTCCGTGGAGGTCGCTCAACGGGGGCAGCCCGCTCTCCGGCTCGACGCCCGCGACGAGTGGGTACTCGTCGGTCTCCGTTGCGAAGTACTCCTGCCCCTCGCCGAGGAGGAAGTCGACGAGCTGCTGCGCCATTCCCGGGCGGCCGGTCGTTCGGAGGATGCCCACGCCGGCGACGTTCACGAGCGCCCCCGCGTCCCCCGGGGCGAGATAGTGGTTCGCGACCGCGGCATCCGGCTGCTCCTCGAGCAAGCCGTAGAGATAGTAGTGATTGACGAAGCCGGCCTCAATCTCCCCGGCTGCGATCGCCTCGACGGTCTGGACGTTGTTCTCGTAGAGCCGCGGCTCGTTCGCCTTGATCGCCTCGAGCCACTCGCGCGTGCGCTCGTCCCCGGCCTCCAGCCGCATGGCGGTGACCATCGCCTGGAAGGACGCGTTCGTCGGCGCGAACCCGATCTTGCCCCGCCAGGCCGGGTCGGCGAAGTCCCAGATGGAGTCGGGGAGCTCGTCCTCGGCGAGTGCTTCCGTGTTGTAGGCGATGACGCGCACGCGCCCCGACGTCCCCACCCAGTGCGACTCCGGGTCGCGGAAGCGCTCGTCGACCCGCTCGAGCGTCTCCGCCGGGAGCTCCTTCAGCAGGCCCTCCGCCCCGACCGCGCCGAGCGAGCCGGCGTCCTGCGCAAAGAAGACATCCGCAGGCGTGTTGTCGCCTTCCTCTGCGATTGTCGCCGCGAGCTCGGCGCTGTCGCCGTAACGGACCTCGAGCTCGATCCCTGTCGCCTCCTCGAACCGCTCGAAGAGGCCCTCGACGAGGTCCTCTTGCCGCCCCGAGTAGACGGTGATGTCGCCGCCGCCGTCGCCGCAGCCGGCGAGAACGAGGAGGACGAGCAGGACGGCGGACAGGCCGAGTCTGGGCATGTCTCTCTCCTGTAAGGGTGTCCTTACAATGTGCGAAGGCAGACCTTACTCGATGCGTCTCCGTCGCAGAGGGCAAACAGGAGGCCGGGCAGGCCGACGCGGCCCAGGACCGGAACGGGAGCGAGAAGACTCGCGGTTGAATTCCCCGCCGCTTCAGGTCACCATAGCGCTCTGCTTGGGAGGAGGAAGCATGCTGAACATCGTTGTCGCATACGACGGCTCGGACACCGCGAAGCGCGCGCTCGACCGGGCCGCGGAGCTCGCGAAGGACGGTGCGACCGTCACGGTCGTGAGCGCCGTGCACGTCCACCCTCCAGCTGGGCGCAGCGCGGGGCCCATCGATCAGGGAGAAGTCAGCGAGCGGAGGCAAGAGCTCGCCGAGGCGGAGGCCTTGCTCGGCGAGAAAGGGATCAAGCCGGAGCTGGTCGAGGGCCACGGCGATCCAGGCGAGGTCATCGTGGATCAGGCAAAGGAGAGCGGCGCGGACCTGATCGTCGTTGGAACCCGAGGACTCAACGTGGCCGAGCGCATGCTGCTCGGCTCTGTGAGTACGAAGGTCCTGCACGACGCACCCTGCGACGTCCTCGTGGTGCGCTGACAGGATCACCACGCGGTCTTTCGTGTGACCGTCGCCGCCGGCACGAAGCGTCTCGCGCTGAGCAGAGACTAGGAGGCGCATACGGGATTCGAACCCGTGCTACCGGAGAACGCTGGTGGCAAGCTGGACTCCGGTAGCAGGGGCCAGATCGCACCCGGTAGCGAGCTCAACCCGCACCTGCGGGCCGTCCTCGAACGATTGAAGGCGCGCGATCGGGAGCGCCGCCGATGAGTCTCGGCGAGCTTCTGAGGACGAAGTCGAGCGAGTACGAGCTTCTGGCCGAGTGGCATGCCGAGCGCGCCCCTCTCGATGACGAGCACTTCGTCGCCTGCCAGGCGATGGCGGTGGTCGGGATCGTGCTCAGGGAGGTCGCTGAGGCGATCGAGGTGGAGTGGGGCGAGGGAGCGGATACCTTCTAGTCCGTTGCTAGGCGGTCCGTCTACTCGATCTCGCGACGAGGTGTTCTGGTACCTCGGGGCTTCTCGGGGGCACGCGAGAGCGGCTGGCTATTCGTCGGGCGGCAGCTCGGTGGCCTCGATGCGTTCGATGAGCGTCTGGACGGCGGCTACGGCCTCGTCGACGTCCGCCAGTGGGAATTCGAGTTCGGCCGCCAGCGCGGGGTAGACGTCGCGCCAGTTCGGTTCGATGTCCAGCGTTGGCGGCCAGTCATGCGTGCCGCGGAGGCTGAAGGTGTCGAGGCAGGCCTTCCTGAGCCGGCCGTAGTCGTCGATTAGCTCCTCCATGAGCAGGAGGTCGATGAGGTCGTGCGCGCGCTCGTTTTCCCGGTCATCGAAGTGCTCGCTGCAAGCGTGGAGCTTCTGTGCGATCTGGTACCGCAACGATAGACATGCGACGAACTCGGGTCCGGTTAGGCCGAACTCGGCGATGCTAAGCGCTGGTACGTGGTCGGACTCCAGTTCCGCTTGCCCTTCAGGCGGCGAGACCTCGACGCGCAGTGTCCCCCAGGACCGGCCCTGATACTGGAGCCTGATCTCGAGGCGGTGGGAGCCGGTGTCGCGGATCTCCTCGGGCTCGGTGTATGTGAACGAGAAGCTCGAGTAGGGCTCGGCGAAGGCGGCGTCGAGGTCGGCGAGCAGCTGGTCGAGCGAGCCGTGGAAGATCGCGTCGAGGTCGCGGGTTGCTCGTGCCTTCTCCTGGAAGCGCAGCTCGCAGGCCATGCCGCCCTTGATCAGGAACCGCTCCGGCGAGTCTTCTTCGCGAACCCGGTTAGGGCGCCGACGAAGGCCATCGCCGATATCCGCAATCGGACGCGGCGGAGCGCGAGTCCCTCGGCCTCGGCGTAGCGCGCGACGAGCTGGCCGAGGTGCTTCTCGGTTTTCGGCTGACCCTGTGGTGGCTGGTAGCTCACCGAGTCGCTGCCACGATGGCGTCGAACTCGAACTCCCGCATGAGCCCGTTGTACTCGCTGCGGCTGATCAGCCCGTGGCGTTTCGCTTCCTCGATTGCCTGGCGCAGCAGGTCGTGGCGCAGGTGCGCCTGGTGCGCCTGGCGCAGGGCCCTGGCCGCGGTGACGATCGGGATCCCTTCGAACCTCGTGATATCGCGCGCGTCGAGGTCCTCGTGATGAAGCCGGTAATGGGACGGCACATCGCGGTGACGGACCCGGTAGCGCTTCGGGACCGTCAGGTGGATCTTGGCCGGGTTGACGTCGCCGAGGCCGTAGAGCTCGAGGGCGGTCTCGTGACTCAGAATCCCGGTGACGCCGTGCGGCCACAGCGTTGCCTTGCGGTAGCTGTCGAGCTCGTGCTCAGGGAACGGCTCGACGCGGTAGAGACCGAAACCCTCGTGGCGCAGCGCTCCGCGCGCGGCCATCTCGGCGAGCCGCTGGGGTCGGATGCCGGCCCGGCGAGCGTCTTCGACCGTGACGAAGCCGTAGTTGTCGATGGCGAGGTCGAACAGGATCTTGAAGTTGTGTCCAGGCATAAGGACAATATAACGCATTTTGCGTTACTTCGTCCACTCGCCGGGCTCCGGACGATATTACGCCTTTTGCGTAACTCTGTCCGCGACCCTGGTGGGCGGATCGGAGCTGCAGGCTGACTTCGCCGGTCGAGGCGTTCTTTCCTCGCGATGCCGCGATCGCTTACTCGGAGATCCCGCTCCGTCCCAAGGACTGGCTAGCAGACGGCATGGACGTCCTCGCCCGTGACCGGACGACCGCAGCCGAGCCTTCCGGCTCGCAGACCTCTTCAAGGGGGGGCGTCGAGCACGCGCGCGCAGTCGACGAAGTGGCGAATGGCCGGGTTGCTCACCTGGCCGCGCTCGACCCGGCAGTACGTGCGGGGCTCGATCCCGGTGAGGCTGGCCATCTCCTTCTGTGTGTACCGGGCCGCCTGGCGCAGATGGCGATGCCGCGTGCGTTTCCCGCTCAACAACGACTGGCTCGAGCTCGGCCGCCGCGCCGGCTACGACACGCTGGTCATCGCCGAGCTCGAGGAGCGCCGCGACGAACTCCTCGCGCACGTCGACCTGAGCGGCTGGATTCCCGGTCCTCCTGGGGTCGGGACCTGGCCAGTTCGCTAGCTCTTCGCCGCGGTCACGGTGTCGGGCGACCAGTGGGAACAGATGAGCGACGAGGAGACTCTATTGCGACGCTCGTCGGGCCCTCGGCGGGCGTCGGATCGAGTCCTCCAAAAGAGGCGCTCCAGCAGTTCGGCCCGCTCCTGCTCGTACCAAGGCGGTGTCCACTTGTGTGCCCTCGCGAAAGCGCGCATGATCGCCAGACTCGTGAATATGCTTCGCCGCCGGAGAGCGAGGGATCTCGCGATCGTGGCCGCTGTGGCCGCGCTCGGCGCGGTTGCGCTCACGGACGCGCTCCGCGACCGGGCGACGGCTGAGGAGACGCGGGACAGTCGGGCGGCGACCGCCGCGACGACGGACGAGCGTGAGGCGTCGGCGACGACGGCCGAGGAGGCACGGGACGGTCAGGCGCCGGCCGCCGCGACGACGGACGAGGTCGAGCCGTCGGTGCCCAGGCTGCCGGGCGGGGCCGCGTCGGGTCTCATCGCCTTCACCGCCCCCGGCGCCTGCGAGCTTCGGGCCATCGACCTCCGCTCAGGCCGAATGCTCGAGCTCCCCCGGCTGGAGACGAGCTGTGAGCTTTACGCCCCGCGCGTCGGGACGCGCGTCGCGTACAGCGTGCCCGACGACTGGGGC
>JAIBJN010000058.1 GCA_020029595.1 Actinomycetota bacterium
CACGGAGCGGGGCGCGAAGGTATCGGGCTCGCGCTTCGTCTACCGGGTCGGCGCCGCCGCGCGCCTCGAGCTCGCGCTCTACCGCTTCGCGCTCGACCGGCTCACGGCGAAAGGCTTCACGCCCGTGCTCCCGCCCGTGCTCGTCCGCGAGGAGGCGATGTACGGAACGGGCTTCCTCCCCACCGACGAGGTGAACCTCTACCGCATCGAGCGCGACGAGCTGTACCTCACGGGCACCTCCGAGGTGGCGCTCGCGGCCATGCACGGCGGGGAGGTGCTCGACGCCGACTCGCTCCCGCTCCACTACGCCGGCTACTCGACCTGCTTCCGGCGCGAGGCCGGCGCCGCGGGCAAGGACACGCGCGGCATGTTCCGCGTCCACCAGTTCGACAAGGTGGAGATGTTCGTCTTCTGCCGGCCTGAGCGCTCGGCCGAGGAGCACGAGGGCCTGCTCGCGGTGGAGGAGGAGCTCGTCGCCGAGCTCGGGCTCCCCTACCGCGTCGTCAACATCGCCGCCGGCGACCTCGGCGCCGCGCCGGCGAAGAAGTACGACATCGAGGCGTGGTTCCCCGGCCAGGGCCGCTACCGCGAGATCACGTCGACCTCGAACACGACCGACTACCAGTCGCGCCGGCTCGAGATTCGCTTCCGCGGCGAGAAGGGGCTCGAGTTCGTGCACACGCTCAACGGCACAGCCGTCACCGCGCGGGCCATGATCGCCGTGCTCGAGAACTTCCAGGACGAAGGCGGCGCGGTCTCGGTCCCCGACGTCCTGGTCGAGTTCGGCGCCCCGAAGCGCATCGAGCCCGGCGACTAACGCGGGTTACACTCATCCGCGGGCGGGGTGGCCGAGCGGTCGAAAGCAACGGCCTTGAAAGCCGTAACTCCTGGCGACAGGAGTCGTGGGTTCGAATCCCACCCCCGCCGCTCCACGGCTCGCCCCTCGGGCTATTTTCGAAGCGTGAGGAACCAGGCACCCAGGCTTCCGAGCGCCCCGGCCGCGCTGCGGGTCGCGCTGGCCATCTTTGTGCTCGCCTGGATCTTCGGCCCGTACGAGCTGCGGTCGGCGGTGCCGGTCTGGCTCGCGTTCCTGATCGCGCTCGGCCTCGAGGTCAGCTTCTTCCTCGGGGCCCGCCGGCCGCGGGCACCTCGCCCCGACCGTGGGCCGCAGCCCATCGACCGCGAGCGCTTCGGCTATCTCGCCGAGACGGAGGACCTGCCACCCCTCTTCGAGGAGGATGAGCTCGCCGAGGAGCATCCCGGCCTCTGGCAGCCGCTTCGCCGCTTCCTCGTGGGCCTCGGCGTCATCGGCGGCCTCGCTCTTGTCTTCTGGACCGTCGAGCTCCGCACCGGCTGGGACTCCCTCGCCGTGGAGACGCGGCGCGAGGCGCAGGATCGCTTCTCAGACGAGGCCTCGCGCATCGCCGGGAAGGCGGTCCGGATCCGCTGCGACGAGGCGGGCGCCTACGTCGGCGCCGTCCAGCACGCAGACGGCGTCGCCGCGGTCGGCGGCGACCTCGCCTATCTGACGCCGGAGCGCTGCCTCGATCTCTACCGGCTCGCGTTCGACGGCGAAGTGAGGTCGAGCCAGACCGCCCGCGCGCTCGCCGTCCTCGCCCACGAGGCGTGGCACCTTCGCGGCGTACGGGACGAGGGGACGACCGAGTGCTACGCGCTGCAGTCCGGCGTCCAGCTCGGGAAGAGACTCGGGCTCGCGGAGGACGCCGTGCGACAGCTGATGCGACAGCAGCTCGTGGAGAACGCGGGCCGCAGCGGGGCGAGCGTCGAGTACCTCGTGCCGCCCGACTGCCACGACGGGGGCGCTCTCGACCTCGATCCGGACAGCGCGCGGTTCCCGTGAAGATGCCGGCGCCCGACCACCCGCACAGATCGGAGGCCGCTACGGGCGATGCAACTCGACTAACGACTCGTCAGCATCTGCGCGTCTCTAGGGCGATGAACGTCGCTACGCCGACGGAGGGAGCCGGGCTGTCCGAGATCGAGGCCGTCTATCGCGCGCGCGCCACCTCCTTCATGCGACTCGCCCGAGCGATCGTCGAGAGCGACGAGGAGGCCTGGGACGCGGTGCACGACGCCATGGCCACGACGATTCGGTCTCGCCGCTCCTTTCGTGGTGACGGGCGCGTCGAGGCATGGCTCTGGCAGGCAGTCCTGAACGCAGCTCGAACCCGGGCCAAGCGGAGTTCTCGTGTGGGGTTCTTGGAGCCACCCCGAGACGACCGTCCCGCCGATCTCGAAGATCGGCAGGTCGTGCGCCGAGCCGTCGGTCGTCTACCCGAGCGCCAAGCGCCTCGTCCTCCGTTACTACGCCGGCCTCGACTACGAGGAGATCGCTTCGGTCCTGCAGATACGGACCGGCACCGTCGGCCCCACACTTGCCGCTGCACAGTCGACCTTGCGCAGCCATCTCGGAGGACTCGATCCATGAACGATCTCGATCCGCGCATCGGATTCGCCCTCGACCGTCTTTCGCCCGAGAGCGACCCAGTACCCGAGTGGGGCGAGGTCCTGTCCGCAGCCCGTACGGGCGGCCACCCGAGAAGCAGCCGAGCGCTCGCAGGGAAGCCACGCCCCCGGCGCCGGCTGAGGCCGGCACTCGTGCTGGCGTCCGCGGCAGTCGTGCTTGGAATCCTGCTGACGACGCCGGCCTTCGGGCTTCGCCAGAAGATCGAGGGCCTGTTCGAGAACGCCGTCCCGGCGTCTCCCTCGTCCGAAGAGATGAGCGTGTTCTCACGTCCCCGGACCGAGGCGGATGTGCTCCCGAAGAGACTCTCCTACCGGCTGGGCATGTTCTCCGAGTGCACGACTCGAGAGCTCGATCGCTACGGCGCCTGCTTCGGCAAAGGGCTCGGCGACGCGTCGCGGCTCCTTCTCTCCGAGCTCGGCGCGAAGGAGACGAGTCTGTATGCCTGGCCCACGGAGACCGGCGCCGTCTGCTGGGCCTGGGACGAAGGAGCGGGATCTTGTGTGCTCGACTGGACCGACCTCGAAGAGCAGCGGGGCTTCGGGGCGGCCTTCATGGGCATCGACCCCGATGAGCACGGGGCGGGCGCTCCACAGGCTCTCGTGGGAATCGTCCCCGACGATGTCGTGAGCGCCGAGGTGGTCGTCCTCGGCGAGTCTCATCCCGCGCTCGTGGAGAGCAACGGCCTCATTTATGAGCTTCCGAGCACGACGTGCACATCCTGGGCGTTCGAGGCGATCACTGTCACGTATCGAGACGGGACCTCGGACACCCGGCCGATCGAATGGCATCACGGACCCAGAACACTCTCCGGGGGGTGCGAGGGCTGACCGCCGACTGGCGCATGGCGCGTGGCGCGCGCCGCTGCCGCCACAGCGCCCAGCCGCGGCGCGCGAGCCACAGGAGCACGACCCGGCGGAATCGTCGGATCATGGATATGAGCTTGGCCGGCGAGTGCCTCGCGCAAACGTCCTTGTCCGACAAGGCTCAAGCCCCCGCCTCACAGCGCCGATACTGGACCCAGAAAACGAGGAGCGCGGACATCCTCAGCGGTCGCCGCAGCCCGCCGGGGTGCGAGAACCGGGCTCCTCGTTTTCGTGCGCGCGCTACTCCGGCGCGAGCGGGATCGGCGTCCGGAACAGTCGGGCGGCGACGCCGCGAATCGTCTGCGTCCCGTAGACGTGGCTCGGATTCCAGCGCGTGAGGACGGAGAGCGCGATCCGGAGCGACCCTTTCCGCAGCAGCGCGGACTGGTGGGTCACGAGGCCGGTGCCGGAGCCCCAGCCGCCCTTGAAGTGGATCGTCCAGTTCGCGGGCCGAGCCTGCGCGATCCCCCAGCGCTGCGAGGGCACGATGCTCGCCAGGAGCGCAAGCGCGTAGCCGCGATGCCGGCGCGGGACGAGCCGGTCGATCCGGTAGAAGAACCAGGCCTGGTCGCGCGCGCTGGTCGTCGAGTTACCCCAGATGGGCCACTGAAGAGTGAAGTCGAGCATCCCCGCGCGCTCGGCCAGTCGGTACATGCCGTGCGAGCCCACGATCGAGAGCACTGCGCCGGCCGTCGCGTTGTCCGACCAGCGGATCATGGGCCGGAGGAGCCGGCGGTCGGCGTCCGTGAGCGCCCTCCCCCGCACCGAGGCGCGGTTCAGATAGGCGACGAGGAGCACGGCCTTCAGGAGGCTCGCCGACGGCGCGCGCATGCGCACGCGGTAGCCGTGGAGGCGCCCGCGATCGTCGACCAGCGCGAAGCTCTCGACCCCCGCGCGGCTCTGGACGAACCGGACGGCGGCCGTCGTCCGCTCGTTCCACGTCGCAGCGACCGCGACCTGTGGCGCCGCGAGCGCAAGCGCCGCGACCGCGAGCGCGAGCGAAAACCGCGGCCGCCGCATCGATTCGCGACTAGACGACTCCCTGGAGCGCCGCGATCTCGCGGCGGACGGCGAGGCGCTCGAGGGCCTCGGCCTCGATCTGGCGTACGCGCTCGCGCGTGACGCCGAGCCGGCGGCCGATCTCCTCCAGCGACTCCGGGTCGCGCTCGCCGTTCAGCCCGTACCGGAGCTTGATCACCTCGCGCTCCCGCTCGGGCAGCTCCTCGAGCGCGTCGCGGAGAGCCTCCTGCGCGAGGTTGACCGTCACCTCCTGCTCGACGTCCTCCTCCTCGCCGGCGAGGAGCTCCTGGAAGGTCGTGCCGCTCTTCTCCGCGATTGGCCGGTCGAGGCTCGTAACCGCCCGGGCGGCCGCGCGCACCTCGCGGACCTGGTCGACGGTTAGCCGCGCCGCTATCGCCACCTCCTCGTCGGTCGGCACCCGGCCGAGCCTCGGCATCAGGTCCCGCTCCGCTCTGGAGATGCGCTGCTCGCGCTCGACGATGTGTACCGGCACGCGGATCTCCCGCGACTTGTTCGCCACGCCGCGCTGCACCGCCTGGCGAATCCACCAGGTCGCGTAGGTCGAGAACTTGAAGCCCTTGCGCCAGTCGAACTTCTCGACCGCACGGATGAGGCCGAGGATGCCCTCCTGGACGAGGTCGAGAAGCGAGAGCCCGTGGCCCTGGTATCGCTTCGCGATCGAGACGACCAGGCGGAGGTTCGAGTTGATCATCTGCTCCTTCGCCTCGAGGTCGCCGCGCTCGATCCGCTTGGCGAGCTCCACCTCCTGCTCCTTCGTCAGCAGCGGGTAGCGGCCGATCTCGTTCATGAAGAGCTGGAGCGCGTCCGTCGTCGCGACGGCGAGGTCGCCGTTCACGTAGGTGGTCTTCGCCTCGCGCCCGCAATCGTCGCGGAGCTCGATCCCGCGCCGACCCATCTCCTCGTAGAGGTCCTCGATCTCCTCCTCACCGAGCTCGAGCGCCTCGACGAGGCCGTCCACCTCGGAGTACTCGAGGCACTCGTGCTCCTCCCCGCGGTCGAGGAGCGCTTGGAGCTTTGCGTCCATACCTTCTCCTCGCCAACCATACGCGAGATCATCCATCGAACATACGTTCTATACTGAGTGGACATCGTGGCGCGCGCGCAGTACCTGGAGGACACCTGCAAGACGGCGCTGAACCGCGTGCCGGAGATGAGCCGGATCCCCTTCCGCTGGACCGTCAACCCGTACCGCGGCTGCGCGCACAGTTGCCACTACTGTTTCGCGCGCGCGTATCACACGTACCTCGACCTCGGGGTCGGCGAGGACTTCTCCTCGAAGATCGTCGTGAAGACGAACGTCGTCGAGGTGCTGCGGCGCGAGCTCGCCTCGCCGCGCTGGAGCGGCGAGACGGTCGCGTTGGGCACGGCCACCGACCCGTACCAGCACTGTGAGGCGCGCTACCGCCTGACACGCGGAATCGTCACGGCGCTGGCGGACTTTCGCAACCCGCTCTCGATCCTCACGAAATCGACGCTGATCGTGCGCGACCTCGACGTCTACCGGCGACTGAACGAGGTGGCGCCGCTGACCGTCTCCATGAGCGTCGGCACCCTCGACGAGGACGTGCGGCGGGTCGTCGAGCCGGGGACGCCGCCCGGGCGCAAGCGCCTCGAGATCCTCCGCCGGTTCGCGGAGGCGGGCATCCGTACCGGCGTCCTCGTCGCGCCGGTCCTGCCCGGCCTCACCGACGACGAGGAGCACCTCGACGAGGTGCTCTCAGCCTGCGCGGAGGCGGGGGTCGCGTGGGCGGCCGCGATCGTCCTCCATGTCCGCCCGGCGATCCGCGAGCACTTCATGCCGTGGATGAAGCAGGCCTATCCGTGGCTCTACCCGCGCTACGTCGACCTCTACGGCCGCCGCGCCTACGCGCCGAGGGCTTACCAGGAGGAGGTCTCCGAGCGCTTCGCGCGCCTCCGCCTCCGCCACGGGCTCGCGGCGTCCGGCGGGGGCCGACCGATGCCGGCCCGTCGGCAGGAGCAGCTCGCGCTGGCGGTCTGAGCGACGCTCAGTCCGCGAAGTACTCCGCGGCTCCCGCCGGCATCCGACGGTTCACGAGCATTTCCAGCGGGACGACGACGAGCCACGAGAGAGGGCCGGCGTCGTATTCATGAAGGCGATCGGCAGCGAGAGCAGGAACACGAGGACCGGGACCGAGGCGACGAAGCGGCCCCAGCGGAACACATCGGCGGGAATCGCCTTCCCCAGGAGATCGGCGCGGCGCGAGTAGTCGAATATCACGACCTCCATGGCGCTCAAAGCCCCCATCGCGAGCGCGAAGAGCACGAGCGCGACGGGTTCCCCTCGTACTCGCCGATGACTGCGGTCGGGAACGGCAGGAAGGCGACGAACCCCAAGTAGGCCAGGTTGAGCGAGATCAGACGTCTGTCGACCCGCTGCAGCCGCGCGAAGAACGAGTGATGGGCGTGCCAGTAACCGAATCCGCCCGTCTGTTCCGGCACGGGCCAAGGCTACACCGCTAGCGTTGGCTCTCCCGTGGCCCCCGCTCCCGTCCGCATCGGCACGTGCTCGTGGGCCGACGAGGCTCTCACGAAGCACTGGTACCCGAAGGAGGTCAAGTCGGCCGAGGAGCGCCTCCGCTACTACGCGGAGCGCTTCTCGACGGTCGAGGTGGACTCCACGTACTACCGGCTCCCCGACGAGGCGATGCTCCTCCAATTTCCGTCCTACGTCGTCTACAAGGACGTGTCCCTCGACTACCTGCGCTGGGCCGTCGAGCAGCTCGACGGCGATCGCGCGCTCGTCGAGTTCCGCCACCGAAGCTGGCTCGACGAGGAGAACCGTGCCGACACGCTCGCCTTCCTCGAGAAGCTCAGGGCCGCGAACGTCTGCGTGGATGCGCCCAGGACGGAGGCGAAGAACCTCGTTCCCACCGTCGTCGCGGCGACGAGCCCGTTAGCCTACGCGCGCATGCATGGCCGGAACGCCGCGACATGGAATGCCCGCGGCGGGAGTGCAAGCGATCGCTTCGACTACCTCTACCCCGACGATGAGCTGCGGGAGTGGGTCGAGCCGCTGCGCGAGCTCGGGAAGAAAGCGGACGAGGTGTACGTCCTCTTCAACAACAACCGCTGGAGCCGCACGGCGCGGGGCGAGCTCGCCGCCCAGGCGCCGTTGAATGCGTCCGCTCTACGCGGCATCCTGGACCAAGAAGGGGTTCCAACTGCGTAGATCGTGGACTACCGTTCAAGTCAGAGGGAAGAACCGCCGATGGGACTAGGGTGGGGAGCCGTCTAGGCACACATGCGCTGTGGACCGTCGCGCTGAGCGTGGTCATCACGCTGCTTGCGCTCGCGCCGATGATCCTGCCGGGAGACCGCCCGCTGGACAGCTTGCCCGCTCCGCTCGCCGGCACTGCGCAGGTCGGCCAGATCGTGGCCGACGCCCTCGTTTCCCCACAGCCGAAGCCCACGGAGGCCGCGCCCGCCACCCCACCGGGCGCGCCCGCCGCGAACGGCGGCGGCATCCTCGGAGACACTGCATCGTCGGGATCCGGCGGGACGTCGGGCACGGAGCCCGGCCGCCCCGGCGGCGGTTCGGACCCCGGCCGCCCCGGGAGCCCGCCCCCGCCCGAGCCTCCTGAGCCGCCCAAGCCCCCCCACGAGCCCCCGAAGCCCGGCGGCAAGCCTCCGCACGGCGGAAAGCCCGATCGAGAGGCGGAGAAGGAGAGGCGGCGCGCAGAGAAGGAGGAGCGCCGCGAGGAGCGCAAGGCCGAGAAGGAGAAGCGCAAGGCCGAGAAGCACGATCGCCGGGAAGAGAAGAAGGCCGAGAAGAAGGCCGAGAAGAAGGCGGAGAAGAAGGCGGAGAAGAAGCACCGGGACTAGCGCCCACGGCCTGCGGCGCTCACTAAGCTCACCTGGTGACCCTCGCGCGCAGCCCGATCGTCCATCGCACCCGACCCGCCGCCGGCGCTCCTGCCGGAGCACTTGTCCTCTTGCACGGCCGCGGCGCCGACGAGCTCGACCTGGCGCCGCTCCTCGAGCTCCTCGACCCCGAGCAGCGCCTCGTCGGCCTCGCACCTCGCGGCCCGCTCTCGCTGCCCCCCGGCGGCGCCCACTGGTACGTCGTGCGCGAGCTCGGCTACCCGGATGCCCCCACGTTTCTCGACACGTTCGCCGAGACCTCGTCGTGGCTCGACACCGCACTCGAGGAGGTGGGCCTGGAGCAGGGGCGCGCCGTCTTCGGCGGGTTCTCACAGGGGGCGGTGATGTCGTACGCGCTCGGCCTCGGCGCCTCGCGCCCGCGCCCGGCCGGGATCCTCGCCATGAGCGGCTTCATGCCGACCGTCGACGGATTCGAGCTCGACCTCGAGGGCCGCGCCGGCCTGCCGGTCTCGATCACGCACGGGACCTACGACCCGGTCATCGGCGTCGAGTTCGGCCGCGACGCGCGAGAGCGCCTCGAGGCGGCGGGGCTGGCGGTCAGCTACCGGGAGGACCCGGTCGCGCACCAGATCTCGCCCGGCGCGATCGCCCAGGCGCGCGCGGTGCTCGAGGCCGCGCTGCCGTAACGCGCTACGAGGGGAGCTCGCCGAAGGCTTCGGCCCGGCGCGTCTCGCCGGCGACGACGAGCACGTCGCCGTCCTGCACGACCGTGTCCGGGGTCGCATAGGTGAACGAGCCGCCCTGCGGCTTGATGCAGACGACGGTGATCCCGTACCGCTTGCGCACCTCGGCGTCCGCGAGCGTCTTTCCCACGATCTCCTTCGGCGCCCTCGTCTCGACGAGGGCGAAGCCCGGGTCGAGCTGGAAGTAGTCCATGATCGAGCCGGCGAGGCTGTGGCCGACCCGGATGCCCATGTCCCGCTCGGGGAAGACGACCCGGTGGGCCCCGACCCGCTGGAGGATCCGCCCGTGCGCCTCGGTGACGGCCTTCGCCACGATCCGGGCGACGCCGAGATCGGCAAGGACCGAGGTCGTGAGGATGCTCGCCTCGAGGTCCGTGCCGATGGCGACCACGGCCGTGCCGAACTCCCCCGCGCCCAGCTGGCGCATCGCCGCCTCGCTCGTCGAGTCGGCCTCCACCACGTGCGTGAGGAGGCCCGAGAACTCCTGCACGGGCTTCGGGTCGGCGTCCACGCCGAGGACGTCGTGACCCATGCCGACGAGCGTCTCCGCGAGACCGCCGCCGAAGCGGCCGAGTCCGATGACCAGGAATTCCTTCGTCGCCATGGCTAGCCGATGAGGGGTCGCTCCTCGGGGAAACGGTAGAGCCTCTGCCGCTCGCGCAGCGCGAGCGCGACCGCGAGCGTATACGGCCCGGTGCGTCCCAGGAACATGAGCACCACGAGCACCAGCCGGCCGAGGCCGTCCCAGTCAGCCGTGATTCCGGTCGAGAGCCCGACCGTGCCGAACGCGGAGACCGCCTCGAAGAGCACGTCGGAGAAGCCGTGGTCGCTCGTCGCCATGAGCGCGAGCGTCCCGAGGAACACGGCCGCCGTGGCGATGAACGCGACGCTGAACGCCTGCCGCTGGGCGTGGGCGGGGACGCGCCGGCCGAACGCGGTCACGTGCGGGTCGCCTCGCGCCTCGGACCACACCATCAGCATGAGGAGCGCGAACGTCGTCACCTTGATCCCGCCGCCGGTGGACGCGCTACCCGCGCCGACGAACATGAGCAGGTCGGTGACGAAGAGCGTCTCCGGCTCCATGCCCGCGTAGTCGAGCGTGTTGAAGCCCGCCGTGCGCGGCGTCACGCCCTGGAAGAAGGCGGAGACGAGCTTCCCCTCCGTTCCGAGCCCGCCCATCGTCGCCGGGTTGGACCATTCGAACACGGCGACCGCGACGAAGCCGAGCATGATGAGCACTACGGTGACCCCGAGCGTCAGCTTCGTGTGGAGGCTCCATGTCCGTGGTCGTGCGTGGCGGCGCCGGAGCTCGAGCCAGACGGGGAACCCGATCCCGCCGGCAATGATCGCCGCGGCGACCGTCAGGCTCACCCAGGCGTCGGTGACGAACTGAACGAGACTGTCGCTCCAGAGCGCGAAACCGGCGTTGTTGAACGCCGAGATCGCGTGGAAGACGCCGTACCAGACGGCGGAGCCGACGTCCATGTCGTAGGAGAGCCAGAAGCGGAGCGCGAGCAGGGAGGCCGCGACGGCCTCGAAGAGGAAGGAGAGCAGGACGACCCCGAAGACCAGCCGGCGCACGTCCTGGAGCTCCGGCGCGGCAGTCTCCGCCTGCGCGATCAGGCGCGTGCGCAGGCCGAGGCGGCGCGCGACGAGGAGGGCCAGGAGCGAGGCGAGGGTCATGATCCCGATCCCGCCGATCTGGATGAGGCCGAGGATCACCACCTGCCCGAAGTGCGTCCAGTACGTCGGGGTGTCCACGACGACCAGGCCGGTCACGCAGAGCGCCGACGTGGACGTGAAGAGGGCGGTCGTGAACGAGGCACCCCCCAGACCCGTAGTTGCAAACGGCAGTAGCAGGAGGCCGGTCCCGACGAGGACCCCCGCCGCGAAGGCGAAGACGATCAGCTGCGCCGGGTGGCGGCGCCGGAGCCAGACGGTCAGGCGCGCCAATAGGCCCTCGTGAAGAGGACGATCACAGGGAGGATCTCGAGACGCCCGATCCACATGAGGCAGATCATGATCACCTTCGAGAGGTCGCTGAAGGGCTCGAACGATCCGATCGGCCCTGCGAACCCCAACGCCGGCCCGACGTTCCCGAGCGTCGTCGCTGAAGCGGCGATCGCCTCGAACGGGGTCACGTCGACGCCGGTGCGGGTCGCCTCGACGACGAGAAGGACCGCGCCGCCGACGAAGATACCGACGTAGAGGAGCACGAACGCGATCACGGCGCGCACGGTGCGCTCGTCCACGGGTATGCGGTTCAGGCGCACCGGCTGCACGACATCCGGGTGGAGGGTCTGGTCGAGCTCCCGCCGCAGGATCTTCCCGATGAGCACGTGGCGGACGACCTTGATCGACCCGCCGGTCGACGCCGCCGAGCCGCCGACGAACATGAGCGCGACGAGCACCATGACCGACAGCGGAGCGACAGTCGTCCACTCGTTGAAGTCGACGCTCGCGAAGCCCGTGGTCGTCATGATCGACGTGGTCTGAAAGACGGCGTTGCGCACCGCCTCCTCCCCGCTGTAGAGGCCGACGTGGAGGAGCTCGACGAGGACGGCCATCGCGCCGAGGAACAGAAGGCCGAGGTAGAGCCGGAACTCCTCGTCGCGAGCGTAGGCCCGGAGGTTGCGGCGGAGCAGCGCCCGGTACATGAGGACGAAGTTCGAGCCGGCGAGCGCCATGAACACGACGATCGTCCACTGGGTGGCCGCGCCGAACGCCTCGATTGAGCGCGCCTCGGTGGAGAAGCCGCCCGTCGGCATGGTCGAGAAGGCGTGCGCGACGGCCTCGAAGAGGCTCATGGAGTCGTCGGCGCCCATCCAGCCGAGGAGAGCGAGGGCCAGGATCTCGAGGCCCGTCAGCGCGACGTAGACCGTCCAGAGCCGACGAGCTGTATCGCGGATCGAGGCGGCGAGCGGCTCCAGCTCGGGGCCGGGGAGCTCGGACTCCATGAGCTGGCGCCCGCCGACACGCAGGCGCGGGAGCACCGCGAGGGCGAGCACGATGATTCCCATGCCGCCGAGCCACTGCGTGAACTGGCGCCACATGGCAACGGAGTGCGAGAGGCCCTCCACGTCCGGCAAGACGCTTGCGCCCGTCGTGGTGAATCCGGACATCGATTCGAAGTAGGCGTTGATCGGACTCTGGAGCTGGGGCTCGTCGCCAAGCAAGTACGGCAGCGCGCCGGCGGCGGCGGCGAAAAGCCACGTCAGCGCGACCACGAGGAAGCCCTCGCGGATGCCGACGCGTTCCTTCCCGCGCGCCGCCCGCTCGAGCCCGTAGCCGGCGCCCGCGGTGATCGCCCCGGCGGCGAGGAAGGGCCAGACGGGCTCCGAGTACCCGACCGCCAGCGCCGCCGGAAAGAGAAAGGCCAGCGAGAGGTACTTGACGAGCGCGCCGACGAGGTTGAGCGCGGCGCCGACCTCGACGCCCACGTTCCGCCGCAGCCGCTCGGCGGCCGCGATCACAGCGCTTTCTCGACCTCCGCCACCCGGCTCGACTCAGTGAAGATGATCGCCCGGTCGCCCGGCTCGAGCCGGTCGTCGCCGTGCGGGAAGATCGCCGTGCCGTTCCGGACGATCGCGCCGATCAGCGAGCCGGTCATGGGCAGCTCCTTGAAGGGCGTGCGGACGAGCTTGCTCGAGTCGCGCACGGTGATGTCGAGGACCTCGAAGCGGTCGCCCTCGAGCATCGCCAGCTGGCGGATACGTGGGTCGTGCGCGAAGCGGACAATCTCCTCGGCGGTCACGGAGCGGGGGTTGACGGCGACGTCGATCCCCGCGCGCTCGAACACCTCGACCGAGACCGGCTCGTGGACGATGCCGATCGTGAACCCGATCCCGTGCACCTTCGCCAGCATCGCCGCGTACAGGTTCTTCGAGTCCTCCCGCATGGCGAAGACCGCGGCGCGGGCCTGCCCGAGCCGTTCGCGCTCGATGAAGTCGGGGTCGATGCCGCTGGCGCAGTAGACCCGCGCGGCGGGGAGCTCCTCGGCAACCTCGCGCGCGCGCTCCTCGAGCGGCTCGATCAGCCGTACGCGGATGCGCTGGTCGAGGAGGACCCTCGCGATCGCGAGCCCGGTCGCTCCGGCGCCGAAGATGACGACGTCGTCGACGCGGCGCTCGCCTCTCGCCATGATCCCGCTCCACGCGCGCGCAGCGTCGGGCGAGCCGATGACGATGATCCGGTCGCCCGGCAGGATCGACTGCTCGCCGCGGGGGACGAGCATCCGGTCGGCGCGGATGATACTCGCCACCTTCGAGTCCGCGGGCACCTTCGCCTCCCTGAGCGGGAGCCCGACGACCTCGTCGTAGGCACCCGTCAGCGGCCGGGAGGCGGCGCGCTCCGCAGCCTCCGTGAGCGGAACTCCGGTGAGATTGTCCGACCCGCCCGCGCGGGGGACGTCGAACTCGACGATCTGCACCTGGCCGTCGGCGAACACGTCGGTCTGCTTCGCGGCCGGGACGCCGATCGTGCGGGAGACGGCGTGCGCGGTCTCGAGCTCGGAGGAGACCATGAAGTCCACGTCGATCTGGCGCTCCTGCCACGCCTCGAGGTACTCGGGATTGGAGGTACGGACGATCGTCTGGGCCTCGGAGAGCTTCTTCACGAGCGTCGCCGCGACGAGGTTGATCTCGTCGCGGGAGGTGCACGCGATCATCAGGTCCGCGCGCTTGATGGCGGCGTCCTGGAGCACACGCCGCGTTGCCCCGTTCCCCCGCACGGTGCTGACGTCGTACCGGTAGGAGAGCGCCTGGAGGCGTGCCCCGTCGAGGTCGACGACGGTGACGTCGTGGTCCGAGTGCAGCGCCTCGACGATGGTCGCGCCGACCTGCCCCGCCCCGAGGACGACGATCTTCATGGCAGGCGGAGCGTAACGGGGCTCTAGGTCAGCGGTCGCCCCACTCCGGCTCGTCCTCGATGCCCACGGCGTCGGCGACCCGATTGATGTAGTTGAAGTAGGAGATCACCTGGATCGCGTCGTGGATGGCGGCGTCGCTCCAGCCGTGGCTCCGGAGGACGTCGACGTCCTCCTGGGACACCGTCGCCGGCGCCGCCGTCAGCTTCGCCGCCAGGTCGCACAGGGCACGGTGGCGCGGCTCGAGGTCGGCCGCACGATAGTCGTGCATCGCGTGCTCCGCCAGCTCGTCCGGTGCGCCCTCTGCACGGAGGTCGTCAGCATGCGCGCGAATTCAGTAGTGGCAGTCGTTCGCGGTCGAGACGACGACGGCGAGGAGCTCCCGCTCCAGGCGGGAGAGCTCCGACGTGCCGAACATAATCGCCTTGTAGAGCTCCATCGAGCGGTTGAGGACGAGCGGGTTCAGGCACATCGCCTTGACGATGTTGAAGACCTTGCCCGCCCGCCCTAGCGCGGCGTCGTACTCCTCCGCGAGAGCGCCCGCCGCCTCGTCGACGTCGATCAGCCTGATGTTCGGCACGGCCGTTAGTCTGACCGACGCGTTTGCATCTCGCCCTGAGGCCTGCCATAAGTTCCTTCCCTTACTGCGGGTAATCCCCTCCCAAGGAGCGTGAGGTGCCAGATCAGTCCCCCGAGCAGGCAAAGGGCTACGCCGACGTCGGCGAGGCCGTCGCGGGAGTCCTCCGCGCCGCCGAGGAGGCCGCGGAGAGGATCCGGGGCGAGGCGCAGACGCAGGCGCGGGAGCTCGTCGCGCGCGCGAGCGGCGACGCGTCGGCCCGCATCCAGGACCTCACCCGCGAGGCGGAGCGCACGCGCTCGGACGCCGAGGACTACGCGCGGGACATCCGCACGGCCGTGGACAGCTACGGGACGCAGCAGCGGCGCGAGGCGGAGGAGGAGGCCCGCAGCATCCTCGCGGACGCCGAGGAGCAGGCTCGCGCGACCCGCGAGGCCGCGCAAGAGATGGCCGCGCAGATCGAGGGCGAGGCGCGCGGGCGGCACGACGGGCTGCGCGAGGAGATCCGCTCGCTCGAGGATCGGCGCCAGCGGCTCCTCGAATCCCTGCGGGAGATGGCGGCCCAGCTGAACGAGCTCATCCCGGAGCTCGAGCCGGCCGCGCGCGAGACCCAGCTCCTCGACGCGCTCGAGGTCGAGCGGCGCAGCTGAGCACGCTCGGCGACGAGCTCCGCTCGCTCCTCCGCGGCTTCCCGGCCGGAGTCGCGGTGCTGACGGTGGACGCCGACGGCGAGCGCCTCGGGCTCACGGTGGGATCGGTCGTCTCGCTCTCCCTGGAGCCGCCCCTCGTGGGCGTGTCCGTGAACCGGCAGGCGGCCATGCACGAGCTGCTGCGACGCGCGGGCGGCTTTGCGCTCAGCCTGCTGGCGGGCGACCAAGAGGCCGTGGCCCAACACTTCGCCCGCGGCGTGCCGCCGCTCGCGCACTGGCACGGGGTCGCGTCACGAGAGGGAGCTGCCGGGGCGCCGCTCCTCGAGGGGGCTCTCGGTTGGCTGGAGTGCCGGCTCGCGGCAGAGCACGAGACGGGCGATCACACGCTCTTCGTCGGCGATGTGGTCTCGGTCGAGCGCGGCCGCGACGGCCCAGCGCTGGTCCACGTCGGCCAGGGCTACGTCTCGCTGTGATCGAGGCGGTCGTGCTCGACCTCGACGGGGTCCTGATCGACTCCGAGCACGTCTGGGACCAGGTGCGGCAGCGGCTGGCAGAGGAGCGCGGCGGGCGCTGGCACGAGCAGGCGTCGCGGGACATGATGGGGATGAGCTCCCTCGAGTGGTCGCGCTACATGCACGACGTGATCGGGCTCTCCGAGCCGCCCGAGGAGATCAACTCCGAGGTCGTGCGGCGGCTGGGGGCGGTCTACCGCGAGGAGTTGCCGCTCATCGACGGGGTGACGGAGGTCGTGGAGAAGCTCGCTGCGCGCTGGCCGCTCGGGCTGGCCTCCTCCTCGAACCGCGAGATCATCGACCTCGTGCTGGGCGTCTCGGGTCTCGGGCGGTTCTTCGCCGCGACGGTCTCCTCCGAGGAGGTCCCGCGCGGGAAGCCCGCACCGGACGTCTACCTGGAGGCCGCGCGGCGCCTCGGTGTCGCTCCGGAGAGCTGCGCCGCCGTCGAGGACTCCGAGAACGGCATCCGGAGCGCGAAAGCCGCCGGCATGCGCGTCATCGCCACGCCGAACCCGCGGTACCCGCCCGCCGAGGACGCCCTCGCCGCCGCCGACCTCGTCCTCCCCTCCATCGCCGACCTCACCCTCGCCGCCGTCGAGGGTTAGCCGCCCGACGAGCCGGCTTCGATCTTCTCGATCGTCTCCCGGATCTCGGCGAGCGAGAGGAGACTCTCGGTGGCGGCCTTGGCCGCCTCGAGGTCGCCGGCTTGCGCGAGGCCGTACACCCGCCCGAGCTGCGTGCGCAGCGAGCGCAGGCGGTTGCTGAGCTTGTCCCGCTCGGAGGCGAGCTCGTCGGGGGCGTCCGCCGAGGCGACGTCCTCGATCGCCACCTGCACCTGGTCGCGGAGCGGCTCCAGCTGCTGGGAGAACTGCTGGGCGGTCGTCGCGGTCGTCGGCAGCGCCTCGATCTTGTCGAGGAGCGCACCGACCTCGGCCGCCTGGACGGCGAGGTCGTCCCCGCCCTCTCCGTCGCCGCCTCCGCCGCCTCCACACCCCGCGAGGCTCAGGAGGACGAGAACGCCCGCGAGAACCGCCGGAATGGGAGCTCGGCGCGGCACCTGGTGCGCGGGACTGTAACGCGCGGCACGGACGTGGAGAAGACCAGAGATCGCTAGACGATCCGCCAGGTGTCCTGGGCGGGCGTGGAATCGACGTTCCCGGCCTTGTCGATCGCCCGCACCCGGAGCCTGTGCAGGCCGTTCGCCAGGTTCCGGTAGACCTTCGGCGAGGAGCACCCCGTCCACGGGCCGTTCATGTGCCTGCACTGGAACCTCGAGCCTGGCTCGTCCGCCGTGAACCTGAACGTCGCCCTGTGCGAGCTCGTCTGGTTCGCCGGCCTGCCGGTGATGGTCGTCTCCGGCGCCGTCACGTCGGTGAGGACGCTGAGCGAGTCGGCCGCGTTCAGGCGGCCCCCGGTCGAGACGAGGTTCGCGAGCCCGCTCCTCCGGTCTACGCCCCTGAGGATCGCGCTCTTGAGCTGCGGGACCGTGAGCAAGGGGTCGAAGTCGAGCAGGAGCGCGGCCACCCCCGCGACGTGCGGCGTCGCCATCGAGGTGCCGGCGATTGCCTCGTAGGCCTCCTGACCCGGAGCGAGGCACTTCACCACGAAGTCATCGAGGTAGACGCCGTCCATCCGGACCGAGGGGTCGCTGATGAGCCAGAACCGGATGTAGACGAGCATTTGCCCGTCGAAGAGCGAAAGGTCGTCGGTCGCCGGTATGAATTGACCCGCCGTGGAGCCTGTCCAGGCCGTGACGTCCGTGTCCGCGTCGGTCGTCGTCCCGGCGCTGATCACGAAGAAGTCGAACCTGAACTCCGTGGCGAGCCGGATCTCGTAGTCGATGCGGCAGCCGAGCAGCCCCGACAGGTCGATCGGGCTCATGTTGCGGATCGACCTCTCCGAGTCGTTGGGGTAGTTGCCGGGCGAGTCCCTGAGGCTGGCTGGGCTCGAGGTGAAGTTGAGGAAGGACTGAGCCCACTCCGCGCCCGGCCCGAGCTGGTCGTTCCATTGCGCTTGGAACTCCCCGGGCGTTCCGTAGTCGAAGCCTTCCGGGAAGCCCGTCACCTCCTGGTACGCCGGCACCGTGCTCAGGATGTCGACGCCCGGCGCGGCCAGGTGGACGGCCATCCTGCCGCGGTTCGAGAAACCGGCCAGCCCGTCGTTCATGTTGCTCGCGGCGACGCAGATGACGTTGGCGGCCGAGTTGCCGCCTCCGCTGGGCGGCCGGTGGAGCTCGCAGGGGAACTCGTTGCTCGCCGCAGTGTTCCCATTGAGATTCCTGCCCTCGTTCCCTGCCGCGAAGACGAAGAGGGTGTCCGCGCAGGCCGGCGACTTCACCGCGTCTCGGACCGCCAGAGACTTGGTCCGCGCTCCGAAGCTGCCGTTGACGACGTCGGCGTCGTTCGCGCAGGCGTAGTTGATGCCGTTCGCGATCGCCGCGCTCGGAAGGGTCCCGTCCGCGCTCGCCACACGCACCGCCATGAGCGACACGTCCCAGTTCACGCCGGCGACGCCGAGCGAGTTGTTCCCCACGGCGCCGATCGTCCCGGCGACGTGCGTGCCGTGGCCGTTGTAGTCGAGCGGCATCGCGTCGTCCTGGATGAAGTCCCAGCCGTTCGTGTCGTCGATGAAGTTGTTGAGGTCGTCGTCGCCGCCGCCCGGCGGGTCGTCGTTGACCCAGATGTTGCTCATCAGGTCCGGGTGGCTGAGATCGATGCCGCTGTCGAGGACCGCGACGACGACGGTGCTGCTCCCCGTCGCAATGTCCCAGGCCTCCGGCGCGTCGATGTCGCGGTCGGTGAGCTGGTCGAGCCCCCACTGCTGGAGAAAGAACGGGTCGTTGGGCGGAACCTCCAGTAGCCGGTGGAGGTAGTTCGGCTCCGCGTAGAGCACCCGCGGGTCACGCTCGAACGCAGCGGCCGCCGCGCGCACGGAGGCGCCCCGCGGCAGGCGGACGAGCGTCAGGCCCGGCAGGCCGAGGCCGCGCATCGCGCGTGCCTCGCGCGCCTCGAGGGCGTCGCCCCTCGCCGCGGCCGGGACGCCGGCGCGGAAGCGCACGACGAGCTCGCCCGACACGAACTCTGCCCGGTCGCCGACCCGGTCGAGCCCCGAGCCGGGGACCGCGGGCTTTGCGCTCGCGTTCGCGCCGGAGGCGCCCACGACGAGCAGGGCGAGCGCGAGAGCGACTGACGGCCGCATCGCACCAGTGATGTTGCCAGATGGCGACGGGAAAGAAAAGAAGCGCGTCAGTCGTCGACGCGGCCCAGGAGGACGCAGCCGTTGTGGCCGCCGAGCCCCATCGCGTTCGAAAGCGCCACGCCGACATCCGCCGTGCGCGCCTCGTTGGGGACGTAGTCGAGGTCGCACTCAGGATCCGGGATCTCGTAGTTGATCGTCGGCGGGATCCTGCTCTCGTGGATCGCCATCGCGCAGGCGATCGCCTCGATCGCGCCGGCCGCCCCGAACATGTGCCCGAGCATGGACTTCGTCGAGGAAACGGCGAGCTCGTACGCGTGCTCCCCGAAGACCTCCTTGATGGCCTGCGTCTCCGCCAGGTCGCCCAGCGGCGTGCCCGTGCCGTGCGCGTTGATGTAGTCGACGTCGTCGGGCGCCACGCCCGCCCGCTCGAGGGCCGCGTTCATCATCGCCACGACCCCTCCCGACTCCGGGTCCGGCTGGAGCATGTGGTGGGCGTCGTTCGAGGCGCCGTAGCCGAGCACCTCCGCGTAGATGGGAGCCCCGCGCGCCCGCGCCGCCTCGAGCTCCTCGAGGACGACGATCCCGGCTCCCTCGGCCATCACGAACCCCTCCCTCCGGGCGTCAAAGGGACGGGATGCGCGCGCCGGGTCGCCGTCCCCCGCGGCGAGCCCGCGCATCATGCAGAAGCCTGCGAGGATCAGCGGGTGGATGCAGCCCTCGGTGCCGCCGGCGAGGATGGCGTCGGCGTCTCCCCGCCGGATGAGCTCCGCGCCCTCGCCGATGGCGTGAGAGCCGGTCGCGCACGCCGAGACGACGGCGTAGTTGGGCCCGCGCATCCCCAGCTCGATGGCGAGCTGACCGCTCGAGGAGTCCACGAGCACGTTGGCGAGAAACGTCGGCGAGACCCGGTCGGGGCCGCGCTCGCGCAGGACGTCGTGCTGGCGCATGAGCTCGTTGAAGCCGCCGATGCAGTTCCCGACGACGACGCCGACGCGCTCGGGATTGAAGCCGTTCAGCCCCGCGTCCGCGAGCGCCTCCTTGCCGGCAGTGAGGGCGAAGAGGACGTTGCGGTCGAGCTTGCGGACCTCCTTGGGCGACGCCGCGCCCGTCGAGTCGTAGTCCTTCACCTCGCCTGCGATCTTCACTGGAAAGGCGCTCGGGTCGAACGCCTTGATCAGGTCGATCCCGCTCCGGCCCGCGAGGAGACCCTCCCAGGTCGACCTGAGATCGTTCCCCAGCGGCGTGACCGCTCCCATGCCGGTGATCACCACGCGTCGCATGTCGTTAGCGTTTAGACGCGCGAGATGACCTCGGAAGTTTCTACCCGCCTTCCTTTTCCTCCCATGGAGGCCGAGCTCGTCGACCGGCTGCCCGAGGGCGACGGCTGGCAGTACGAGCCGAAGTGGGACGGCTTCCGCGGCATCGCCGAGAACCTCGAGGGCGAGTTTCACCTCTGGAGCCGGAACGCTCGGCCGCTGCTCCGCTACTTCCCTGAGCTCGCCGCGCTGAGCGAGCTGCTTCCGCCGAACTCGGCCGTGGACGGCGAGATCGTCGTCGTGCGCGACGGCGCGCTCGACTTCGACGCGCTCCAGATGCGCCTCCACCCGGCCGAGAGCCGGGTGCGGAAGCTCTCCGCCGAGATCCCGGCCGGCTTCGTCTGCTTCGACGTGCTCCTTTGGGACGGCGAGGACTTCCACGGGAAGCCGTTCGAGGAGCGCCGCGCGAAGGTGGAGACGCTGCCGTTCGACGTCTCGCCTGGGACGCGCGACCTGGAGGAGGCGGGCGCCTGGCTCGAGCGGCTCGAGGTGGCCGGACTCGACGGCGTCATCGCCAAGCGCCTGGAGCTCCCGTACCTGCCCGGCTCGCGCGACGCCGTCCAGAAGGTCAAGGCGCTCCGGACAGCCGACTGCGTCGTCGTCGGCGTCACCTGGAGCGAGAAGGGGACGGGGATCGCGAGCCTCATGCTCGGCCTCTACGAAGGCGGCGAGATGCGCCACGTCGGCTCGGCGCCGGCGACCGGGAAGAAACGGGAGGAGATCCTCGCGCGCGTGGAGCCCCTGCTCGGCCGGAACCCGGAGCGGAAGCCGCGCGGCGCGCCGAGCCGCTGGAAGCCGAAGGCCGACCTCGAGTGGAGCCCGGTGCCGCCGGAGCTCGTCGTCGAGGTCAAGTACGACAAGTGGCAGAAGGGCCGCTTCCGCCACAATGCGCGCTTCCTCCGCTTCCGCCCGGACAAGGACCCAGACCAGTGCACCGTCGACCAGGTGCGCCCGCGCCCGAAGAAGGGCGACCCTACGGTGCCGGCGCTTCTAGGCCGAGCTTCTCGAAGCGCGACCCGAGGCTGACCTTCCGCCGCCACATGCCGGCGGTGACGTCGCCGACGTCGCCCACGCGGTCGCGCATCGTCTCGAGCGTGAAGACGGCCGGATCGACGCGGGGCACCTCCTCCCAGCGGAGCGGTGCCGAGGCGCGGGCGTCCGGCGTCGGGCGGATCGAGTAAGCCGAGGCGATCGTCCGGTCGCGCGCGTTCTGGCCGAAGTCGACGAAGACGCCGCTCCGGTCGGCGACCTTCCAGGTCGTCGTCGCCACGTCCTGGTCGCCGATCCGCCGCTCGACCTCCTGCGCGAGCGCCTTGGCGAAGCGGCGCACCTCCGGGAAGCGGAGCTCCGGCTTGATCGGGACGAGGATGTGGAAGCCCGTCGCGCCCGACGTCTTCGGGAAGCTCGGAAGGCCGAGCTCGTCCATGACCTCCTTGACGACGAGCGCGATCCCCGGGACGAGCTCCCACGGGTTCCCCTCGCTCGGGTCGAGGTCGATGAGGAGGTAGTCGGGCCGCTCCACGTCAATCACGCGGGCGTGCCAGGTGTGGAGCTCGATGCAGCCGAGGTTGACGATCCACGCGAGGCTCGCGGCGTCGGTGACGACGGGGAAGTCAGCCGTGCGCCCGCTCCCGGGGAAGACGATGTGCACGGTCTCGAGCCAGTCCGGGTGTGGGTTGGGGACGCGCTTCTGGTAGAAGAACTCGCCCTCGACCCCGTTCGGGTAGCGCTTCATCTGCATCGGGCGGCGCTCGACATGGTTCAAGACGTGAGGCGCGAGGTCGAGGTAGTAGTGGACTAGGTCTCCCTTCGTCAGGCCCGGGCCCGGGAAGAAGACCTTGTCGAGATTCGTGAGCGCGACGTCGCGGCGGGCGATTCTCACGCCCCTGAGCCTAGTCGGCCAGATCCCCCTTCGTAGGGAGGGCGGCGCGTCGGCAGCAGGTCATGATGCGGGGTGCCGGCTCCCCTCACATATCCCCCGGCGTCTGGCGAATGCCCGTTTCGGATGTGCGGCTCCTAACCTCCCGAAACGGGCTTCGTCACGTCTAGGGCCGGAATGGGACGCTGGTACCATGGCGCGGCTGGGAGAAGTGGCCGAGTGGACGAAGGCGGCGCCCTGCTAAGGCGTTAAGGGGGTACACACCTCCTTCGAGGGTTCGAATCCCTCCTTCTCCGCTCCGCAGCACGCTCGCACCGAACGTCGGAGGGGTGGCAGAGCGGACGAATGCGGCGGTCTCGAAAGCCGTTAGAGGTCATTGGCCTCTCGAGGGTTCGAATCCCTCCCCCTCCGTCTTAGCCGAGAAGCCGTGTATTCAAGCGGTTTCTCGCTGCTAAGGGAGAGGAGCGCGCCAGCCTCTCGGTGCCAAAGCAGTCAACGCCCACCCTGGTTGTGGTGCCTCTCCGGAAAACGGCTGCGGCGGTCACCTTGATCGCCGCATTGGCTCGCCAGCATCGCTGACTGCAAAGGTGAAGGGCTCCGCTACCACCACCGGCCCCACTCGGGGCTCGACTAC
>JAIBJN010000059.1 GCA_020029595.1 Actinomycetota bacterium
ACTCGTCCACTGATAGGGAACCCACCCACCCCCGCGCTCGTAGCAGGAAGCTACGGGCGCGACCGAGGACGCCGCCTCGGGGCGAGCAGCGCGGCCCGGGACACAGCCTGCGTTTCGTCAAACCCTCCTAAGGGTCTCTACTCGCCGTACAGAGGGTTCCAGCGGGCGAGGGCCCAGTCGACGCCCGCCGGGAGCTCGCCGCGCGCGGCGGCAATCGCCTCGGCGACGCTCTCCCCGCCGCCGATCGCGGACCGGCGCTCGCCGCCGGGAGTCTCGAACGTGACGTTGAGGAGGTGAGCGTTCATGCGGCCGGGCACCGAGGAGGGCGCGGCCGGGAGCTGAAATGCGAGTGCGGTTGCGGAACTCATGGCTTCTCCTGGGTTCGTTTCGGGCACGCACGAATGGTCGCCGGGCCGCGGGCCGGCCTGCCAGCGAGCCAGCCCGCGTCCGGCGGTGCGGGTAACCCCCGGAGCCGACGCGCGCCCCGGATGGACGAGCGGGCCCCGGGGAGTGGAGGTGGGGCCCGCCCGTCCCGCTAGTAGGAGCTAGGAGATGGCGAACGTGACGGTGAGCGTCGCGCCGACGTCCTGCGTCCCCGGCTCCACGGCCACGTCGGCCGCGGCCGCCTCTGCCACCGCGCGCCCGTAATAGGGGACGACACCGCCGCCGCCCGTCTCCACGATCGCCACGGGAGCGCCGAGCGTGACGCCGGCCTTCGCGGCGATCGCCTCGGCGCGCGCACGGGCGTCGTCGAAGGCGGCGTCCACCGCCGCGCCGTACTGGGCCTCCGCGTCGGAGACCGTGAGGCTCGGTCCGTAGACCTGGTTCGCGCCGGCGCCGACGGCCGTGTCGACGATCGCCCCGGCCTGATCCAGGTTGCGGATGGTCGCGCGCACCGTGTTCGACGCGTCGTAGCCGACGATCGAGCGCCCGTCGTCGCTCGTGCGCGGGTAGACGGAGACCTGCTCGGTGCGCAGGTCGTCCTTGGCCACGCCCGCGTCGCGGAGCGCCGCGATGACCCGATCCATCGCCTCGGAGTTCGCCCCCAGCGCAGCCGCGGCCGTGTCGCCGCTCGTCTGGACGCCGAACGACCACTCGGCGACGTCCGGGACCGTGCGAACGGAGCCGGTGCCGACGACTGTGATTCCAGCGCCCGAGAAAGTTCCGCCCGCCCCCAGCGCCTCGGCCGACATCCCCGCTGCGAGGACCCCGCTCTCGAGGCCTCCAACCGCGGCGGCGTCCGTCCCTTCGTCGTCCCCGCTGCAGCCGGCCGCGAGGGCCGCGACCGCGAGCACGACGGCTGCGACTGCGACTGCGTTTCTCATCTCGCTCCTCCGATCTCGTTTCGCCGTTTGACCGGAGGAGCGCGCCGGAAGTTCCCGGCCCTGGCGCACGAGGGGCGGCGTCGCCGCCAACCCTGGCTCGAGTTCTTCTACGTTCTTAACGCCACCAGCGGTGTCTTCTCTCGTCCGGCCAGATCTGCGTCTGCGGATTCAGGAAGCGCACCTCCCTGGCGTGCTTCACGGCCCGATCCTTCAGCCGGAAGACCTTCAGGCCCTTCGTGATGTCCGTCTGGTAGACGAAGCCGTTGTACCAGTAGCTCCCCCAGGTCCCGCCGAGCGTGGGCGCGCTCGGGTCGAGCGGGGGCGGATCCGACCAGGCGACGGTCCTCGGCCGGCTCGGGTTCGTGAAGTCCACGACCCAGGTCCCCGCCTGGTAGGCCCCGGCCACGAGGACGTCCCGCTTCCTGGTCGGCACGACGCTGTAGTTGTGGATCGTGCAGTTCTCGACCGCAGACTGCGGCCGCGGGAGCACCCAGGTGCCGAGCAGCTCGCCGGTCTCCGTGCTGAAGAAGAAGATGCTCTTCTTGAAGTCAGGGTCGAGGGCCTCGCACTCGGGCGCCTCGCCGAAGCCGGGCTCCCAGCCCATGACCGTGACCCTGCCGTCCCAGGAGAGCGCGGCGGAGTGCCACATAGTGACTCCGGGCGCCGTGAATCCGCGCAGGCGCTCCGGCTCGTCCAGGTCGCTGATGTCGAAGACGATGGCCTGCATCCCGGCGCACACGGCGAGCTTGCGCCACCTGTTCAGGAGGACGCCGATGTCGTGGCAGGAGTGTCCGCCGTCGAGCGGCACGTCGGCGAGCACGTGAGCGTCCTCCGGATGCCGAAGCGGCACCTCGACGATCTGGAACTTGTCGTGCTCCCGGGAGCACTCGTGGCCCCAGGGCTGGCCGTTGTCGTACACCGGCCCGGACTCCGGGATCCACGACGAGACGTAGAGGAGCACGCGCTTGTGCTTCGGGTCCGGTACGACGGTGTGCGTGTGCGAGCCGCAGTCGGTCGGCACGGCCGCGACGAGGTCGTCGGCGCTCGCCTTCCTCGGCTTGTCCACCTCGAAGATCTGGATGCCCTCGAAGCCCGACTCCGCGAAGGGCGCGTCGCAGGTCTCCTCGACCGTCGCCGCCGCGATGGGCGTGTCGATGGAGCGGAAGACGAGATCCCCGTAGACGCCGATGTCGCCCTGGAACGTGCCGCAGTCGACCTCGGCGACCGGCTTGGGCCTCCAGGGCCTGGAGATGTTCGTGATCCGGAAGCCGCCGTTCCAGGTGCCCTGGTAGGCGTAGTGCCCCTGGAAGGCGGCGTCGGTGAAGAATGCCTCCCAGGTCTCGACCGGACGGTCGTCCCCGGTCTCGCCGACGAGGCGCATGTTCCTCGAGTGCGAGTCATCCGTCGGCGTCCCGGGCTTGCCTGCCCCCGCAGGAAGGGCGGTGAGGGCAAAGGCGAGACCGAGGACGAGCCCGACGGCGAGCGTGACGCGAAATCTCATAGCGGCGTTCTTCAGTTCCCGGTGGGAGAGGGTGCTCTGATCGTTATGGAGCACTTCCGGGGAGTCAATCACCCAGCCAGGACAGCCATGCTGGGGCTCCTCCGTCCACGGCTGACCCTAGGCAGCATCCGTCCGCTGCCGTACGCTTCGTGACGACCGACACGTGGCGGACACGTTCTTCACCGACGAGGAGGTCGTCTGGTGGGGCGAGGCGGAGCCCCGATCGACCTCGACTCCGACGGTCCCCCCTTCCCGCACTCCCCAACGGCGTTCGGCGAGGCGCACGTTCGCCGGGGACGTCTCGAGCCTCGGCACGGCGGTCGCGCGGCGGTCGCGCGTTCCGCCCGCCCTCCTCGGCCTGCTCGGGCTCGGACTGCTGCTCGCCGTCGCGGTCGTCGTCCGCCTCGCCCTGACCGGCGACGAGCCCCCCGAGCAGGCTGCAGCGGCCTCCCCGCCGGCGGCGACCGTCCCGGGCGCGAGTGGCACTCCTGCCTCGCCTGCGTCGGTCACTCCGGCGAAGCCGGTGACGCTCGAGCCCGGGGACCGCGGGGCAGGAGTCCGCGAGCTCCAGGTGGCCCTGACCGCGCTCGGGCTCTACGGAGGCGGCACCGACGGAGACTACGGCCCGGGCACCGGCGCCGCCGTGGCCGCGTTCCAGGGAGCGAGCGGGCTCTCCGCCGATGCCGTCGCGGGGCCCGCGACGGCGGGCGCGCTCAGCGAGGCGCTCGCGGACCGGGCCCAGGAGGACGCGGCCGCCGCCAGGGCGGGCCTCGCCGCAGCGGTCGACTCGGGCCTCCTCGGCGAGGAGGCGGCCGAGCAGGCCCGCACGACTCTCGCCGACACGCTCCGAGCGATCCGCGGCGGATCTCCGGGGCGGAGCGCCGTCCTCGGCCTGGTCCTCCACGACGTCGCCGCGGAGGCCGACAGGTACACCTCGGCGCGCACGCCGGCGCTCTTCGGCCTGCTGGACACGAACGCGCGCCGTCTCGCGTCCGTCCGCCCCCGGATCGAGGACGCCGCGGTCGCCGACGGCACCGGCGTCGTCTACCGCCACTTCCGCGAGCACGGCTACGAGTTCCACCCGCTGGCCAGCTTCGCAACCCTCAATGGGGTCGCGCGCCGAGGAGAACGCGCTGACGCGGAGCGGCTGGCGAAGGCGATGGTTGCCCGCGGCGTGCGCAGCGGAGACACCCTCCTCTGGCAGTACCGCTTCCCCTTCGGGGGCCCGCCGGTGTGGACCTCGGGCTTCGGCCAGGCGGTGGGAGCGCAGTCGCTCGCCCACGCCGCCGACCTTCTCGGCGACCGCGCGCTGATGGACGCGGCCGGGTCCGCCTTTCGGGCGATTCCGAGAGACCTCTCGCGCCCGCTCGGGGGCGGCACGTGGGTGATGGAGTACGGCTTCACCGACATGGCCGTCCTCAACGCCCAGCTGCAGTCGATCATCTCTCTCGGGGAGTACGTCGAGCTCTCGCAGGACCCGGAGGCGCGCACATTCGTGGCCAGCATGAGCGACGCGGCGCGCACGCTCATCCCCGAGTTCGATACGGGCTGCTGGTCGCGCTACTCCCTCGAAGGCTCGCCGGCCACGACGGGCTACCACACGTACCACGTCAAGCTTCTGAAGCGGCTCGCGGCCACGACCGGCGATCCCGTGTTCCGCGAGACCGCCGACCGCTGGAGCGGCTACCTCGCCGCCGGTCCCTGCTGAGCGCCGCAGCGCTACCCGGGAGCGTCGACTTCCGGTCGCCGCCGCAGCGTCAGCAGGTAGACGAAGGGTGCCGAGAAGACGATCAGGAGGAGGGACGGGAGGGCGGCGCGCGAGTAGGCGGAGACCGTCGTCGCCCTCCACACCTCCGTGGCGAGCGTCTCGAAGCCGATCGGAGCGAGGAGGAGCGTCGCAGGCAACTCCTTCATCGTCGAGAGGAAGACGAGCGCCCCTCCGGCGAGCAGTCCCGGCGCGACCAGGGGCGCCGTCACGGTGACAAAGGCGCGCCGGGGGCTCTTCCCCAGCCCTCGCGCGGCCTCCTCGAGACGCGGGTCGACGCGGAGGAGCGCCGAGTGGGACCCGGCCACCGCCTGCGGGAAGAAGCGGACCACGTAGGCGAAGACGAGGAGTGCGAGTGTCTGGTAGACGAAGCCGGCGTAGTTCGCGGCGAAGAAGACGAGGGAGAGCGCGATCACGATCCCCGGGAGGGCGTTGGAGGAGTAAGAGAGTCGCTCGAGAGCCCGCGTCCACCCCCCGGGGTAGCGCACGGCCAAGAGCGCGACGGGCAAGGACGCGGCGACGGCCACGGTCGCCGTGAGCCCCGCGGCGAGCACGGAGTGCAGCGCCGGGGCCCAGGCGTCGTCGAGCTCGCGCCCCAGCGAGACCGCCCGCTCGAGCCAGTAGCCGATGACGGCGAGCGGGAGGGCCAGCGCGAACCCGACTACGACCGACGAGGACGAGGGAGAGGACGGCGGCGGGAGTCCGGTCGAAGAGGGATCGGTACTGGACGAAGATCGCGCGCGTGAGCGAGTTGTACTGCATGAGCGAGACCGCTCCGAAGTCGGAGAGGGTGTAGAGCGCGACGAGGAGGGCGCCGGCGCCGATTGAGGGCCGGAGAACCGGGAGGGTCACGCGCCGGAACGTCTCCGCCCGGGAGCGGCCCAGGCTCAGGGAGGCCTCCTCGAGCGCGGGGTCGAGGTCGCGGAAGGCGGCGATCGCGAGCAGGTAGATGTAGGGGTACGTCGAGATCGTCAGTGCGAGCGCGGCGCCGAGAAGGCCGTAGATCTCGGGCACCCGCTCGACGCCGAACGCCCCCTCGAGAACCTGCTGGAGGAAGCCGCGCGGGCCGAAGGCGGCGAGGAGGGCGAGGGCGGCCACGTAGCTCGGGATGACGAGCGGGAGCGCACCGGCGACCGCCCAGAACCGTCGACCGGGAAGATCCGTACGGGCGACGAGCCAAGCCAGCGGGACGCCGACGAGGAGGGCGGCGCCGGTGACCGCGACGACGAGCAGCACGGTCTGGCCCACGAGCTCGAGAATGCGGCCCTGGCCGAGGATGCTCCAAGCGTCGGCGCCTCCGCCGACGACCCTGACGACGAGGTAGGCGAGCGGAAGGCAGACGAGCGCGACCGCCGCACAGGCCGCCACGACGAGGAGGAGCGGCGGCCGGCGTGCCCCACGCATCGCGCCCGCCAGCCGGGGACGGGCGGTGCTAGTGGAAGAGGGCGACACGGCCGGCGTGCGGCCGCAGGGCCACGCGGACGCCGAGCGGGATCGACTCGTTCGAGGGCCGCTGCGAGCAGACCGTCGTCCCGTCGGCAAGCCGCACCCGGTAGAAGACGTCGTGGCCGCGGAACTCCCGGCAGATGACCTCTCCGTCGCCGTCCGGGTCGACGGCGAGCTCGAGCAGCTCGGGCCGCACGAGGACCTGGACGTCGCCCGGCGCGTCGCCGTTCGGCGCCGGGAAGCGGCCGACGAGGGTCTCGACGAGCCCGTCCGCGAGCCGCCCCGGGAGGACGTTGGCGGCGCCGACGAACTCCGCCGCCCAGCGCGTCGCCGGGCCGTAGTAGATCTCCTCGGGCGTGCCTGCCTGGACGATGGCGCCGTCGCGCATGAGCGCGACCCGGTCGGCGAGGGAGAAGGCCTCCTCCTGCTCGTGCGTGACGAGCAGCACGGTCACGCCCGTAGCGCGCAGGATCGACGCAAGCTCCTCGCGCATCGACGAGCGCAGGACGGGATCGATGTTGCTCCAGGGCTCGTCGAGAAGCACGACGGCCGGCTCCGGCGCGAGCGCCCGTGCCAGAGCGACGCGCTGCTGTTGACCGCCGGAAAGCTCGTCCGGATACCGGTCGCCGAGCGCGGAGAGGCCGACGAGCCCGAGCGCCTCGCGCACGCGCGCGGCGCGGCCTCCCCGAGGAAGTCCGTACCCGACGTTGCGGGAGACGGTCAGGTGCGGGAAGAGCGCGTAGTCCTGGAAGACCATGCCGACATGACGGCGCTCCGGCGGGACCCAGACGCCGCCGGCGACGATCTGGTCGCCGATCCAGACGAGGCCTTCGTCCGGGGCCTCGAACCCGGCGAGGAGGCGGAGGAGCGTCGTCTTCCCGCAGCCGCTCGGTCCGAGCAGGGCGAGGAACTCGCCCTTGCCGAGCTCGAGGCTCGCCTCGTCGACCGCCCGGACGGCGCCGAAGCGCTTGGAGACCCCCTCGAGCCGGATCATGGTGGGCGTCATGTCAGGCGCACCTTACACCAGTTGAGAGCCCGGCCCTACGTCGTTCGCCAGCGCCCCTTCAGGTAATGCGACCTCGTTCCTGGCGGGCGAGGGGCAAGCCAGGCTAGGACGCAGGGAGCCTCCATACCAGAAGGTATGGGGGCGACTGAGGACGACGCCTGGCGCCGCTCAGCGCGCGTCAGGGACCTGGAGTGCATTGCCTGGAGGGCCGCTGGGAGGAGTCGCGCTCGACGAGCTCCTTCAGGCGCGCGAGGTCGGCCTCGAGCTGCTTCTGCGCGTGGCGCGTCACGACCGGTGCGAGGAGGCGCGCCGCGAGCATCGTGTAGGTCGTCTCGATCACTGCCGAGAGGCGCGTCCCTCCGTCCGCCGGCTCGAGTCGCTGAAGGATCGTGCCTTCGAAGGCATTGGAGACGAGCTGGACGACGAGCCGGCGCGGCGGGTCGACCTCGACGAGCTCGGCCTCGAGCTCGATGCGCTGGCCGTGATCCTCGAAGACGTCGCGGAAGCGGCTGCCCATCGCCGGCGGCCCGTCCGTGAGGGGCTCGCTCTCGACGAGGGCGCCCATCCACCGGCACCGCCGCGCCGAGTCCGCGAGCCACGGGAAGACGTCGGCCGGGAGCGCCGCGATCTCGACCGAGTGCTCGTTGCGGTGAACGCTCAGGGCTGCTTGTCGGGCGGGTCGGCGGAACGGCGCATCTCCTCGGCGGCGGCGCGACCCTCCTCGTGGATGCGCCGGCGCATCGCCTCGAACTCGTCGCGGGGCGGGGCCTCCGAGGCGGCAGGCGCCTGCGGCGGGGAGGGCGCGGGCTCGGCGGCGGGCGGCTCAGCCGTGGGCGGCTCAGCGGGCGGCTCAGCCGTGGGCGGCTCAGCGGGCGGGGCGGGCGGCGGGGGCTCCGTTCGAGGCGAATCCTCGACGACGGTCTCCGCACCCATGCCGGCAGCCTCGAAGTCCTCCTCGTCGGCGACGGCGGCGCGGGCTTCGGCCAGCTTCCGCCGGAGCTCCTCCGCCCGCTCGTCGGACGGCGCCGGCGTCGCCTCCGGCGGGCGCCGCAGCCGCGCGAGCACGGCGCCGACCGCGGCTCCGGCGACCGCGACGAGCGCCAGTTTCGCGTTTCGTCTCACTTCCGTCACTCTCTCACGACACCGAGGCGGCCGGCAACCCGCGAGCGGCCGCTATACTCGACCGGCTTCCTGCTTCGCCGGGCGCCGCTGATTCCCGAGCGGCGCGCGCAAGGCGGGGCCGCTAGACCGAGGGAAGGAGACACGGGAACGATGAACCCATACGAAATCATGCTGCTGCTCGACCCAGAGCTGGCCGAAGAGCGCCAGGACGAGATCCTCACGCGCATTCGCGAGCTCGTGGAGAAGCGTGGCGGCGCCTGGCAGGGCGACGACGCGTGGGGCCGGCGCAAGCTCGCGTACGAGATCCAGAAGAAGGGCGAGGCTTCCTACTACCTCCTCCTCTTCGACAGCGATGCGGAGACGCTCGAGGAGCTCACGCGCGTGCTCAAGATCAGCGACGGCGTGCTGCGCCACCTGGCGGTCCGGAGGCTTCCGGCCTCCGCCACGACGTCTGCCCGAGAGCCGGGCTCGAGGCCGGCGCGAGAGGCCGTCCCACGCCGGGCGCCCGAGGCCGTCCGGAGCGAGGCCCCCGAGGCCGTCCCGGCCGCGGAGTAGGATGGAACAAACGTTCGACTGAGGAGCTGAGAACCATGGCTGGAGACATCAACCGCGTCACGCTCGTCGGCCGCCTTACGCGCGACCCCGAGCTTCGTCACCTCCCCTCGGGCCAGCCCGTCCTGCAGCTCGGGCTAGCCGTCAACGGGCGCCAGCGCGACGACGCGGGCAACTGGGTCGACAAGCCGAACTTCTTCGACGTCAAGGTCTTCGGGAACCAGGCCGAGATGCTCTCGCAGCACCTCGCCAAGGGTCGTCGCGTCGGGATCGACGGCCGGCTCGACTGGTCCTCGTGGGAGGCCCAGGACGGCACGAAGCGCTCCAAGGTCGAAGTGGTCGCCTTCCAGGTGCAGTTCCTCGACAGCCGCAGCGACGGCGAGCAGGGGCAGTACATCCCGTCGTCCGACGTCTCCGCCGACCAGACCGACTTCGCGCCGGCCGGGGCCGGGGCGGCCGCGGCCGACGACGACATTCCGTTCTAGAGAGAAGGGTCGAGAGCGAATGCCACGAGAGCAGGCGAAGCGACGCCGTACCTCCCCCTCGTCGGGGCCCATCCGGCGGAAGAGCTGCTACTTCTGCCGGGAGAAGATCGAAGAGGTCGACTACAAGAACTACAACCAGCTGCGTCGCTACGTCTCCGAGAGGGGGAAGATCCGCTCGCGCCGCATCACGGGCGCGTGCCGACGCCACCAGGACCAGATCGCCGTCGCGGTCAAGCGCGCCCGGGAGGTCGCCCTGCTCCCGTACGTCGACTCGCACCACTCGAGCAGCCGGTAATGGACGTCATCCTGCTCAAGGACGTCGACAAGCTCGGCCTCCGCGGCGAGGTCGTGTCCGTCTCGCGCGGCTACATGCGCAACTACCTTCAGCCGCGCCGCCTCGCCGAGGCTGCCACGGCCGCCCGTGTCGCCGAGATGGAACGCCGCGACAGCGAGCGCGCGCGGCACGAGGCGCGGACGGTCGAGCAGGCGGAGTCGATCGTCGAGACGCTGCAGAAGACCGTCCTCCGCTTCGAGGTGAACGCGGGCCCGCAGGGCACGCTCTTCGGCTCGGTCACGCCGACCGACATCGCCGACGAGCTCTGGCGCACGCGCAAGATCCGCATCGACCGGCGCAAGATCGATCTCCGGGACCCGATCAAGCGAATCGGGCGCTACGAGGTGCCGATCGCGGTCTTCGAGGACGTCCGCGTCGAGGTAAAGACCCTCGTCGTGCCCGTCGGCGGCGAGCTGCCGCCGGAGGAGGAGCTCGAAGCCCTTGCCGCGAGCGACGGCGAGGCCGCTACCGAGGACGAGCCTGTCGTCGAGGCGGTCGCCGAGCCCGAGCCGGCCGAGGCCGAAGAGGCCGAGCCCTCGCCGGACGCCGAGCCCGCGTCGGACGAGTCTTAGCCGCCGTCCGGGCTCTCGACGACCTCGTAGTGGGCCGAGCGCTCGTCCCAGCGCGAGAGGACGGCGCGCGCCGGATCCGGCACGACGGCGACCTCGTAGTCCTCGCCGGCGAACGCCTTCACCGAGTCCAGCGACTCCCAGAGCGTGAGCGTGGCGAACTCGACGCCATCCTCGATATCTCGGCGGACGAGGTAGGAGCCGCGGTGACCCGGATGGGTGGCGACCCAGGGCAGGATCGTCGTCCGCAGGAGCTCTTGGTAGGCGTCCCCGTTCTCGCGGGTCGCCGCCCAGCCCCGCCACCAGCGAGCGATCACACCTCGATCGTAGCGATCCCCCGTCCGACGAAGAAGGCCGAGGGTCTGACGCTACGCGGGGGGCCGGCTCCGTGGTGACGGGAGCCGGCCCGACTGTCCTGCCTCGCTACGAGCCCGGCTTGGAAGCGAACTCGCGGCGGTGCGACTCGATCTCTTCGAGTACCTCCTGTCTGATCCGCCTCCCGTGCACCGTTCGCGCGGCGAGCGTCTCGTAGAGCGTCTCCTGCGCCTGGGCCGCTGCGTCCTCGTCGCCCTCCTCGGCAAGCCAGTCGCTGTAGCGATCGGTGAGCCGCCGGTACTCGATATGGCCGAACGACTCCACCGCGCTGCCCGGCTCGCGGGTCAGGGCCGCGCCGATGAGGCCCTGGGCCTGCTCGTCATCGGCCTCGCGAACCTCGACCGAAAGTGGCTCGGGACCCTCGGGATCGACGACCAGCTCCTTGTAGTCCTTCGCGAGGACGTTGCCGAGGGCGTAGCGCGCGTGGAGCGCGACCCGCCGGTCGGGCAGCTCCTCGACGACCTCCTCCAGGACCTCGTTGCCGCCGGTGAGAGCGCGACTGCCGCCGAAGGCGATGATGCGAGCGACGTCCGTCGTGAAGAACCTCGCGCCGAGGAACTCCTCCTCCCTGGACGCGGCCGGCTGGACGCGGATGGAGAGCGCATTCGAGACGATGTCCTCCTCCCCGACCCGGAGGGCGACCTGGACGGTGTAGGTCCCCGGGTCGGCGATCTCCCAGCCGTTGAGGCCGACGGAGACGAGCAACGACTCGTACATCGCCTCGCCCGGCATGAGCACGGCTGTCTCGGGCGCGTAGCAACGACGCGCGAAGGGAAGGAGCTGGCGTGCCGGGCTGCCCTCCTTCTTGACGATGACGATCATCGCCTCGCTCTCCGCCAGAATGCGGCGGTCGACGAGCTTCGGCTCCGACGAGACGTTCTTGAGCTTCAGCTCGAGGGTGACCGGCTCCATGTGCTCGAAGACGGGCGACTCCCGATTCGCCCGCAACGCGAGCGAGAGCGGCTGGTCGATGGAGACGCCCGCTTCCTGGAAGCCGTGGTGGTCGAACCAGTCGGCGTCTCCCATGCGGACGAATTGCGCAGGCGCATGGCGCATGAAGAGAAGCTCCTGGTTCGAGAACCGGTACTCGAAGTCGGCGAAGAACGCCGCATGGCCTCCGAGCACGAAGAAGAAGTAGTTCATGAAGCTGCGCGCCTCGGGCTCGTCGACGAGCGGGATCCAGGGGACGCCGAGCGTCTTCTGCCACGAGTGCGCCAGGTTGAAGGCATGCCCCATCTCGTGACACGCCGTCCAGAACCGAGTGCGATCGACCCAGGCGGCGGGGTCCGGGTCTCCGGCGGGCGCCTGCGCGATGAAGGAATCGACGAAGAGCGCCGTTCCCTGCCTGTGCTGAGGACCGATGGAGTCGAACATGATCCCGCCGAGCCCGGGGCCGGCCTCGTGCAGCGAGGCGAAGAAGATCCACATCGCCCACTGCGGTTTGGCCGCAAAGCTCGACCAGTACTTCTGCATCGCGTCGTGCATCTCCTGATCCGACCAGAGCGCATTCACGGCCTCGTTGATCGGAACCTCGCCGCCCGGCTTCACGGTCACGTCGAAGCCGGCCCGGCGAAACACGGTTGCGATTGACAGGTTCTCGCACGGAAGAGTCGCCGGCCGGTTCGGGTGCGCGCACGTGTCGAGCGTGAGCGTGGCGGCTGCCCCTTGCGCCCAGTCGAACTCGAACTTGGCGGGATGGTAGTAGCGGGACTTGAACCGGAACGTGCGCTTCCGCCTTGGCGCTCCCCCACCGGTGAACGTGACCTTCGCGCGGCGCTGGCCCGGTGAAGGGCCCCCGACGACCCTGATCTCGACCGTCGTGTACGGAAAGGAGACCGAGGCGCCGTCCTTGTACCAGATCGATCCGGTCCAGGAATCCGAACCGCTCGGGCTGAGGCTCGCGATCCAGTGGATCCGCGTCGCGAACGCACCGTGAATCGTCCCGCTGGCCGTCATCTGGGGGTACTGCCGGTCGACGTCGAGCCGCAGCAGCTCCTTGCGGACCGGGCGGATGCCCGCGACCGTCCCCAAGGGCTCCTGGGCCGACCCCGCATGGTGCCCTCGCTTGCGCACCTCGTACAGTCCGCTGACCGCGATCTGGGTTGGCGGCCTACGGGCCTCGGAGAGCTCGGTCTCTGCCTCGTCCGACTCCTCCGAGAGCTCCCCGTAGGCGTCCTGTTCATCCTGTGCTTTCATCATCTCTCCCCTGGTTTGGGTGGCTTCCTGAGGCGCCGCAGGAGCGTCCCGTTTCCTCCATCGCTACCTCCTGGTCACAGATAGCCCAGCTGCTCGGGAAAGCGCACCCGGATCCCGCCGTCGCGAACCGAGAGCCCGACGAACGGGTGCTCGCTCGCGTCGACCTCGAGGGTCTCCCCGACTCCCTGCGAGGGCACGTCCACGCGAAGCCGGACCGGGCCGGCCGGGACGTTCAGCTCGAATGAGTCCGCCAGGCTGATTTGCGTCCTGGTCGTAACCCCGTCCTTGCGAAATACCTCGTCGTCGTTGACGAACAGTACGACCGTGTCGTCAGCAAACCCGTCTTCGAGAGCGATATGGAGCGACGTCATCAAGGCACCCGCTCGCCGCAGCTCTCCGCAGGACCTGCCGATCTTAGTCGACGTCGTCACGACGAACAAGACGGGAAGAAAGCCGCCCCTTTGCCCGTCATGAGGTCAGCGGCTCGGCTCACGGCACGAGCCCTCCTCGGCAGCGGGGCGCCGGATTCGGCCCGGCGCCCCGCCACCACCAGACAGCTCAGGCGGCGGCCAGGTCGGAGAACTTGGCGTAGCGCTTGAGGAACGAGAGCTTGACGGTGTCGGTCGGCCCGTTCCGGTGCTTGGCGACGATGACCTCGGCGAGGCCCTGCTGGTCGGACTCCTCGCCGTTGTAGTACTCGTCCCGGTAGATGAACATGACGATGTCGGCGTCCTGCTCGATCGAGCCGCTCTCGCGCAGGTCGGAGAGGATCGGCCGCTTGTCGTGGCGCTGCTCGACGGCCCGCGAGAGCTGGGAGAGGGCGAGGATGGGCACCTCGAGGTCGCGCGCGAGCACCTTCAGCGAGCGCGAGATCTGCGACACCTCCTGGACGCGGTTCTCGGCGGTCGTCCCCGAGGTCATGAGCTGGAGGTAGTCGACGATCAAGAGCCCGAGGTCGGGGTGCTTGCCCTTCAGGCGCCGCGCCTTCGAGCGGATCTCCATCATCGTGATCGAGCCGGTGTCGTCGACGTAGACCGGCGCCTTGGCGAGCTTGTCGCAGGCCGCCGTCAGGCGGGGCCAGTCGTCCGTCGACAGCTTGCCCGTGCGCAGCCGCTGCGACTCGACCTTGGCCTCGCTGCACATGAGCCGCTGCGTCACCTCGGACTTCGACATCTCGAGCGTGAAGAGGGCGACCGGGACGCCCTTGCGGACGGCGAGATTCGACGCGACGCCGAGGCCGAGCGCCGACTTCCCCATGCTCGGGCGCGAGGCGATGACGACGAGGTTCCCCTCCTGGAAGCCGGACGTGATGCGGTCGAGGTCGCGGAACCCGGAGGGCACGCCGGTCACGTCGGCGCCCGACTCGTAGAGCTGGGTGATGCGCTCGAAGCTCTCCTTCAGCAGCGCCTCGATGTGGCTGAACTCGGAGGTCGCCTTCTCCTGCGAGAGATCGAAGAGGATCTGCTCGGCGCGGTCGACGAGCTCGGCGGTCTCGCCCGGCCGCTCCCAGCCGAGGCGGGCGATCTCGCCGCCGACCCGGATGAGGCCGCGGAGCGTGGCGGTCTCCTTGACGATGTGCGCGTAGTGGCCGGCGTTCGCGCTCGCCGGGACGAGCGCCGCCAGCTCGTGGACGCGGACCTTGCCGCCGACGTCCTCCAGCTCGCCGCGCTCGTCGAGCTCGTCGACGAGCGTGATCGCGTCGACCGGCTCGCCCTTCGCGTAGAGGGCGAGCGCGGCGCGATAGATCCTTGCGTGGCTCTCCCGGTAGAACTCGCGGCCGTCCGCGGCGAGCACCTCGCTCACCGCGGCGATCGCGCCCGGGGAGAGCATCATCGCGCCGAGGACCGACTCCTCGGCGTCGAGGTTCTGCGGGGGTACCTGCGGGTCCGGGGCGGCCGCAGTCCGGGCTCCGTTCGTCGCCATCGGACGCGACTCTATGCGGCCTGGACGTATCCGTCCGAGACCTGTTGATTTCGAGCGGCGGGAATCCACAGGGGAAAACCTCGGTCTTTGCAGGTCGAAAACGTATGTTCGCATACGGACCTGACGATCATCCCCAGCGAAGACCCACAGCCCTGTGCATCGAATTCCCGCTCCGCGCGGAAAGTTTCTTCCGTTCTCTCAACATCCCCGTGTGGACGTAAGCTCCAAGGCGATGCCGGCGACCGTGATCGTGGGCGCCCAGTGGGGCGACGAGGGCAAGGGGAAGATCGTCGACCTGCTCGCGCAGGACTCGGACCTTGTCTGCCGCTACCAGGGCGGGCCGAACGCCGGGCACACGATCGTCCACGACGGCGAGACGTTCGCGCTCCACCACGTCCCCTCGGGGATCCTCGCAGGGAAGCTCTGCGTCGTCGGCGCCGGCTGCGTCGTCGACCCCGGGCTCCTCGTCGCCGAGCTCGACGAGCTCGAGGGCCGCGGAGTCTCGACGACGAGCGTGCGCGTCTCGGGCAACGCGCACCTGATCATGCCGTGGCACGTCGCCATCGACTCGGCCAGCGAGCGGCACCTCGGACGGCTCCAGATCGGGACCACGCGGCGCGGCATCGGCCCGGCGTACGCCGACAAGGCGGCCCGTATCGGCATCCGCGTCCAGGACATCCTCGAGCCGAAGATCCTCCGCCAGAAGTTCGAGACCGCGCTCGCCGAGAAGAACCTCGTCCTCGAGCGCATCCACGGCGTCCCACCGCTCGAGGTGGAGGAGCTCGCCGAGCGGATGGAGGCCTACGCCGCGCGCCTGCGACCCTACGTCGCAGACACGTCCCTCCTCGTCGACCACGCGCTGCGGGAGGGGAGGCGCGTCCTCCTCGAGGGCGCACAGGGGACGCTCCTCGACCTCGACCACGGGACGTATCCGTTCGTCACCTCCTCGAGCCCGCTCGCGGGCGCGGCCGCGACCGGCGTCGGCATCGGCCCGACGCGCATCGACCGCGTCCTCGGCGTCGCCAAGGCGTACGTGACGCGCGTCGGCGAGGGGCCGTTCCCCACGGAGATCGAGGGCCCGGAGCAGGCGCGCGTGCGCGAGCTCGGCGCCGAGTACGGGACGACGACGGGGCGCGAGCGCCGCTGCGGCTGGCTCGACCTCGTCGGGCTCCGCTTCGCCGCGCGCGTGAACGGGATGACCAGCCTCGCGCTCACGAAGCTGGACGTCCTCTCGGCCTTCGAGGATGTCCCCGTCTGCACGCGCTACCGGCTCCCCGGCGGGTCGGAGACGGAGGAGTTCCCCGCCCACCAGAGCGACTTCCACCATGCCGAGCCCGTCTACGAGACGCTCCCCGGCTGGCTGGAGCCGCTCGAGGACGCCGAGTCGCTCGCCGACCTGCCCGCCGCCGCCCGCGCCTACGTCGCCTTCGTCGAGGAGCGCCTCGGCGTCGAGGTCAGCCTCATCTCCGTCGGCGCCGAGCGCGAGCGCGTCGTCGCCCCGCGCGGACTCGCGAGCGTGGCGGGATGAGCGGCGTGCGGCGGGTCAACCTCTTCAGCGCGGACGTCCAGTACGACGCCGACGACCCCGCCGGCTACGTCGCGGGCTACCGCCGGCTCGGCCCGCTGATCGGCGCGAGCATGGTCGGGGCGACGATCTACGAGCTCGCACCGGGTCAGAGCAACTGCCCCTACCACTACGAGTACGGCAACGAGGAGTGGCTCGTCGTGATCGCCGGCCGCTTGACGCTGCGCCACCCGGGGGGCGAGGACGTGCTCGAGCCGGGCGACGTCGTCTGCTTCCCGGTCGGGCCCGAGGGCGCGCACAAGCTCACGAACCGGACCGAGGAAACCGTGCGCGTCCTCGTCCTCTCGACGAAGCACGAACCCTCCGCAGCCGTCTATCCGGACAGCGACAAGATCGGGCTCTGGCCGGGCGACGAGCGTGACGAGGTCATCGTCCGCCGCGAGAGCGCGGTGGACTACTGGGACCGCGAGTTGTAGCCAACGGTATGCCCGTCAGGCTCGATCACGTGTTCATCGCCGTCTCCGACTGAGAGCGCTCGAACGCCTTCTACCGGGAGGTGCTCGGCGCGGAGGTTGTGTCGCTTGACCCGCAACGCTTCGCCTACGCGTTTCGGCAAGGAGCGGCTAAAACGTAGACGGGCCGGCACGGACGTCGGCGACCTCGTCGCGCGCGTACCCGTGCGGCCCGGGAACAGCGACCTCTTCCGCGATCTGGACGGGACGCTGCTCGAGCTCATCTCCTACGCCTGAGATCGCGCGGCTACCGAGGAGTCAGGCGGGTGTCTTGACATATCACCGGCCGAGCAAGAGACTTCTGCTACGAATCTCGCAGCGGCCACGCGAACTCGCTTGCTCAGGCGGTTTCCTGGAGCGAAAGGAGGAGTTACGCGCAAGGAGCTGTTTCGTTGCTCCATCCGGTGTGTATTCGTGGTTACGGCGCTCGCCGCCGTCTCTCTCCCTGCCGGGTGCATGGGCGGAGACAACGATGCGGCGCCAACAGAGGGAGCGACCGCCGCCACGACCACGGCCACGACGGCGCCGACCACGACGGAGCCCGCGGTCGAGCCGCTCACCGACGACGAGCGCAAATGGGTCACTCCGATACACAAGATCCGGCCCCGGATCGACAAGGCCTTTCAGCGCTCCCTCACCATCACTCGGGCCTCTATGCAATCGCTGATCCGCGTGCTCCACAGCTGCAAGGCGACTCTCAAGAAAGCCGGTCCCGCAAGCGACCGGTTCAGTCCGGCAGCTCAGATTGCGAGGAGGGCGTGCGCGCGCTACGAGGGCTCGGCCCGCTATCTCCAGAGGGCCATCGACGTCAGCGACGTGAGTGGTGCGGTCGTCGCCGGAACGCCGGAGGCGGACATCTTCAAACGCTCGCTCGACCGAGCCTTCGCGGCCCAGGGCAACGCCAGCAATGCGATGCAGCGAGCGGAAGAGAAGGCCGACGAGATCCGCGACCAGATCGAAGCGGAGGCCAGTTCCTAGCCAAGCGCCCGTCGAGGTACGTGAGGCGTGATTCTCTTTGGGGGACCTCGACGGTCGCGCGGAGATGAGGAGCGACGAGGTCGTTCGCGCTGGATTGGAACCTAGGGTCGTATCCGCCGGCCATCTGCGTCGTCACCGCCGTCTAGGTCTCCGGGCACGTTCACGTTGCGGAGGAGCCGTTCGTCGCAGCGCACGACGCGCAGCTCGAGGTCTCCCAGCGCTCGGTGGAGCGCGAGGTCGCCGGCCGCGATCCGCCGTTCGAGGACCGGCAGCGCCGAGCGCCGATAGGCGCCTGGGAGCGGGCCCGTCTGCGGCACCGCGACGTCAACGCCCCCGCGGCCTCGGCGAGGAGCCGGAGGAGAGCGGCCGTCACGAAGGGCATGTCCGTCGGGAGGACGACGCAGAGCTCGGCCCCGGCGAGTCGGAGCGCGGCGGCGACTCCGACGATAGGCGCGCGCACGTCGCTTCCGTCGTCCAGCACCGGGAAGGGAAGCTCGAGGCCGTCTGCCGACTTGCCGACGACGACGACGTCCTCGAAGGCCTCGGCGAGCACCCGGTGCGCGCGCTCGGCGAGCGACTCCCCCTCGAAGCGCGCGAGCGCGTTCGGGGAGCCGAAGCGCCTGCTCGCGCCGCCCACGAGAAGGGCGCCGGCTACGTGTGGCCGACCGCGTACCACGCGCGTGCGGTGAGACGGAAGAGGCCCGTCGGAGATCCGAGCCGGCTCCGGACCTCTTCCCGCAAGGCCGCTCGACCCTCCGTGTCGAGCGAGGCGACGTAGGCCCCGGAAGGCCCCACGCCGGACTCGAGCGGCTCCCAGAGGTCCGCGAAGCTCGAGTACTCGGCCGAGACGACGAGCGCTCCCTCCTCGACATCTTCGAGGCCGACGGCCCGCCAGAGCCGGGCCAGCTCGCCCTCCTCGTCGAAGAGCATCGTCGTGCGCTCGTCGGTCAACGCCGCCAGCTCCGGCTCGAGCGCGGCCGCCGCGTCCCGGAACGTCCGGAGAAGCGTCATTTCGCCCGGATAGTCCCAGACACAGGCGGCCACGACGCCGCCCGGCCGCGTCACGCGCCGCATCCCGGCGTCGACTACTGGGATCGCGAGTTCTAGCCCTCGTCCGACTGACGGTCGAGGATCGCCTGGGCATCCGCGCCCGCTCGAGTTGCGCTATAACCCCATGATTCTCAACCCCGGAGGAGGGCCATGAAGACCAAGTACCGAGTCGCGTTCCTCGCCATGCTCGCGGTCCTAATAATGACCGCCCAGGCGGCGGCGCACCCCGACCACGGCGTCGGGAGCAAGGAGATGTTCCCCGGCGAAGGGGTGGTCGTCGGCGACCAGCACGGCTTGACGGAGGGGCACTTGCCAGCCGTCAGTCAGGGCGTCAAGCTGGTGGGGAAGGCCGAGGTCACGAATCCGTCCGGCGCCGGAAACGACGGCCGTGTGGCGGACGTCTCGGCGTACGGCAACTACGCGTTCCTCACCGCGTTCCGCGAGCCCACCTGTGAGCGGGCAGGAGCGCACGTGATCGACATCTCGGACCCGAAGAACCCGTTCGAGGTGACGAGCGCCTTCATGGAGACCACGCCGTTCAACTACGCCGGTGAGGGATCCCAGACGCTCCGTCTGAAGAACGAGTTCTTCGACGGCGTCCTCTTCATCCACCAGAACGAGACCTGCCCCGGCGCTCCGGCTCCCACCGAGCCCGCCACCCGCGGCGGGATCAACATCTGGGACGTCACCGACGCGACGAGCCCCGAGCTCCTCGTAAAGCACGCCGGCGACTACACGAACCCGGCCGGCGGCATGGACACGCAGGCGAACCAGACACACAGCGCCTTCGCCTGGACGAACAAGTTCGACGGCCGAACCTACGTCGTGCTCGTGGACGACGAGGAGTTGGCGGACCTCGACATCCTCGACATCACCGACCCGAGGAATCCGGTCCTCGTCAACGACACGCTCGATCTCAACGAGCCGCCGTTCGAGGTCGGACAGGACTCGCCCCCGAACCTCACGTCCATCTTCTCGCACGACATGGAAGTGAAGCGGGTCGGCTCGCGGTACGTGATGAACGTCAGCTACTGGGACGGCGGCTACGTGCTCCTCGACGTCACCGACCCGACGCCGGGCAACGTCTCCTTGATCGCCGAGTCCGACTACGCGGAGCTCGACGAGGAGCGGCTCGCCCGCGGCCAGGAGATCTCGCCCGAGGGCAACGGGCACCAGTCGGAGCTCTCGCCCGAGAACGGCTTCCTGGTGGCGACCGACGAGGACTTCAACCCCTACCGGGTGGTCGCCACGATCACGTCGGGTCCGCACGCCGGGACCGGCTACACGGCGACGTCGGCCTCGGATACCCCACCGATCGACGCGGACACGAGCATCTCGGGGACGCCGACCTTCGTCGGCCTCGGGTGCGACCCCGTGCCCGCGGGTGACGGCGTCGCGCTCGTTGAGCGCGGCGTGTGCACGTTCCAGACGAAGCTGAACAACATCGTGGCCGCTGGCTACGACGCTGGAATCGTCTTCAATGCCGTGCGGCCGGACTGCCTGAGTCGAGTCACCATGCTGGCGAGCGGGAACATCCCCTTCGTCTTCGCGAACCGGACGACGGGGCTCCAGCTTCTCAACCAGGCGCTGTCGGCAGACGTCTGCACGCAGGCCTCGCCCGCTGTCGGCTCGCCGGTGGCGTCGACCACCATCGAGGCGGTCTTCGACGGGTGGGGCTACGTCCGGCTCTTCCGGACGCACGTCCCCGGTGACGTCGGCGAGCCGGGGTCGATCTCCCAGATCGACACGTTCGCAATCCCCGAGGCCCAGGATCCGGCCTACGCCGTGGGCTTCGGCGACCTGTCCGTTCACGAAGTCGCGATCGACCCCAACCCGGGGAAGAAGCTCGCCTACATCAGCTACTACGCGGGCGGATTCCGAGTCCTTCGCTACGGCAACGACGGCCTCGAGCAGGTTGGCGTCTTCATCGACGAGGGCGGCAACAACTTCTGGGGCGTCGAGGTTCACACGATCGGCAAGAAGCAGTACGTCCTGGCAAGCGACCGGGACTTCGGGCTGTACATCTTCCAGCCGAAGCCCTAGCCCCGAGTAACGCCCCGCCGTTCAGGAGGTCATTTCCGAGCCCACCGACCAGCAGGTCGTTGCCGCGCTGGCCGAACAACCGGTCAGGCCCGGGGCCTCCGCGGAGCGTGTCGGCGCCCGTACCGCCACGCATGACGTCAGCGCCGCCACCCCCGAGCAGCAGGTCGTTGCCACCCGCCCCGAGAAGGACGTCGTTACCACCGAGGCCGCAGATGATGTT
>JAIBJN010000111.1 GCA_020029595.1 Actinomycetota bacterium
GAGGGGATCATCACGGGGATGACACGGGACGGGACGTTCCGCATCGAGGGCGGGAAGGTGACGACGCCGGTCGTCAACCTCCGCTTCACGACCTCGTTCCCGGCGCTCGCCGCGGGGCTGCTCGGGCTGACTGAGGACGTCGCGCTCGTGAACTGCAGCGATTTCTACGACGAGCGCTACCCGTTTGGGACGCTTGTCCCGGCGGCGGCGACCGAAGCGTTCACGATCGTCGGAACGGGGTCCGGCCCCGGCCTCTGATGAGCGTTGTCGTCCTTCTCGGCACGCGCAAGGGGCTCTTCCTCCTGGAGAGCGACGCGGCGCGCCGGGAGTGGGCGCTCGAGGGGCCGCACCTCCCCGGCTGGTCGGTCTTCCACGCCGTCGTCGACCCGCGCGACCGGACGATCCACGCCGCGACGAACAGCGACGTGTACGGGGCGACCGTTCACCGCTCGGCCGACCGCGGGCAATCCTGGACACGCGCAGAGGAGCTCGGGCTCCCCGAGGAGAGCGGCCTCACGCTGGAGAAGACCTGGCACGTCGAGCCCGGCCGCGACGGCGAGGACGGGCGCTTGTGGCTCGGCTGTGCGCCCGGCGCACTCTTCCGCACGGACGACGGCGGCGAGACGTGGCAACCGGTCGAGGCCATCCTCGGCCACCCGACCCGAGAGCGGTGGCACCCCGGCGCGGGCGGCATGTGCTGTCACTCGATCCAGCTCGACCCTGACGAGCCCGAGCGCATGTACGTCGGCATCTCCGCGGCCGGCGTCTTCCGCACCGAGGACGGCGGCGAGAACTGGGCGCCGGCGAACCAGGGCACTGCCGCCGACTTCCTCCCTGAGCCCTTCCCCGACGTCGGCCAGTGCGTCCACAAGCTGCTCCTGCACCCGGGCAGGCCGGGCCGGCTCTGGCAGCAGAACCACTGCGGCGTCTACCGCTCCGACGACCGGGGCGAGAGCTGGGAGCGGCTCGAGGGCAACGGCCTCCCCAGCGGCTTCGGCTTCCCGCTCGCCCTCGACCACCGCGACGCGGACGCCGCGTTCGTCGTCCCGGAGGTGGGCGCGGAGAACCGCGTGACGTGCGACGGCCGGCTCGGCGTCTACCGCACGCAAGACGGAGGCTCGTCATGGGAGCTGCTCACCGACGGGCTGCCGCAGCGCGCCTGGGGCGCGGTCATGCGGGAGGGATTCTCCTCCGACCGGCTCGACCCGCCCGGGATCTACCTCGGCGCGCAGAGCGGCTCGCTCTTCGTCTCCGCCGACGCCGGCGGATCGTGGCTCGAGGCGGTGGCCCAGCTTCCACCGATCCTCTCGGTGGAGGCGGCCGAGTGGCCGTAGTCGTCCTCCTCCCCTCTCTCCTCGCCGGCGAAGCAGGCGGCCGGAATCGCTTCGAGCTCGACGCCGCGACCATCGGGGACGCCGTGCGTGCGCTCCCGGTCGCGAATCTCGTCCTCGACGAGCGCGGCGAGCTCAGGCGGCTCGTCAACGTCTACGTGGACGGCGTCGACGTGCGCGACCGGGACGGGCTCGCGACGCCGCTTGCGGGCGGCGAGACGGTCCGCCTCGTCGGTGCGATCGCCGGCGGCTAAGCCGCGCTAACCTCGACGCATGTCGCGCCTCAGGCTGATGGGCCTTGCCCTCGCCGGGCTCTTGGCGGCAGTGGTCTTCGGCGCCGTCGCGGCGTACGGCTTCTACCGGCTCGATTGGGGTTGCCCCGAGCAGGACCGGCTGCGGAGCCCTGAAGAGGTCGAGACGGCCTTTGCGGACGAGGGGCTGGCTCTCGAGCCAACGGAGATCCCCGTGGCGGTCCCATCAGACTCCAGGGTCTACCGCCATGTCGCCGAAGACGCGATGGTCTACGTCCTGGTCTGCCGGAACCTGTGCAGCGAAGGCGGGCCTGACACCTCGATTGCGAGCTATTCGGCGGATGACGGCCGGCCGCAACGGGACCGGTACGGCGTGAGCTTCGCGAACGTCGTCATCTGGACGACCGACGCCGACAGACGCTCGGCGCGGCGGCTCGCCGCGCCCGTCCACCGGATCGTGAACGACGAGCTCGCCCCGCCGCCACCCGATCGCTGCTACGTCGGGTAACGCTAGTCGAACTGGTAGAAGAGCGCGACCGTGTTCGCGGTGAAGAGGAGCGCCACGAACACCGTCAGGCGCGTGAGATTCCGCTCGACGATGTGCTGGCCGCCCTGCGACGCCGGCGTGAAGCCGAGGCCGCCGAAGCCGGTGTCGCGGCCGGAGTGCATGAGCACGAGGCCGATGAGCGCGGCAGAGAGCAGAACCTGGAGGACGGCGAGGAACCCGAGCACGCGATCAGGCTAGCAGGTGGGCCTCCTCCGACCCGTCAGCGGGCCGCCCCTCGCCGATCGCGCCGGCCGGGGCCTGAGCGGCCGATCTCCAGTCCTCGGGCCGACCCGACGTGCTCCACCTGCAGCGTCGTGTGGTCGATCCCGAAGCGCTCGTGCAGAAGGCGCTCGAGCTCGAGTCGGATACGGTGGCAGTCCGCGCCGGGCTGGACGAGCACATGCGCTGAGAGTGCCGGGAAGCCGTCCGTGACCGTCCACACGTGGAGGTCGTGCGTCTCGACGACTCCCGGATGGCCCGCGATCGCCGGGCCGACGTCCGCCGGAGGGGCGGACTCGGGGGCGCCCTCCAAGAAGATGCGCCCGGACTCCCGCAGGAGCGACCAGGCGGCGGCGAACATGAGCCCGGCGACGAGGAGCGAGGCGAGCGGGTCGAAGCGGTTCCACCCCGTGAGCAGGATCAGGACAGCGGCGAGGCCGGTCCCCAGGAAGGCCGCCAGGTCGGTGGCGATGTGGAGGTAGGCGCCGCGCACGTTGAGGCTCTTTCGCCGCGCGCGGGAGAGGAGCGCGACGATGACGAGGTTGACGGCGATCCCCGCGACGGCCACGAGCCCAACGACCGCCGCGTCGACTTCCGGCGGATCGATCAGACGTCGAACGGCCTCGTAGACGATCCAGACGCCAAAGAGCGCGAGCGTCAGCCCGTTCGCCTGCGCCGCGAGGATCTCCACGCGTCCGAACCCGAACGTCCAGCGCCCGCCGGCCGGCTTGGCGGCGAGCGACGCCGCGACGAGCGCGAGGGCGAGGGCGGCCGCGTCCGTGAGCATGTGGCCGGCGTCCGCAAGGAGCGCCAGCGAGCTCGCCAGGATCCCGAAGACCACCTCGGCCGCCATGAAGCCGAGCAGGAGTGCAAACGAAAAGCTGAGGAGCCTCCGGTCGACGGCGCCGGTGACCCGCGGCTCGCTGTCGTGGTGATGCTGGTGGTGCATCCCCCTCATTGTGCCGCGGCCTCCTGCAGGACCCGCTCGACGCGCTCGGCCTGGACCCGCACGTCGTGCGCCGCGGCCGCCGCCCGCGCCGCGAGGTTCGGGGTCGGGAGATCGGCGGCGGCGCGCAGGCCCGCGGCGATCGCGTCGACACTCGTCGGATCGACGAGGACGCCCGCTCCGGAAGGCACGAACTCCGGCGGGCCGCCCACGCGCGTGGCGACGACCGAGCGCTCGCCGGCAAGCGCCTCGAGCAGCGCCTGGCCGAAGGGCTCGACGAGGCTCGGCTGGCAGAGGACGTCGCACGCGCCCACCCAGTCCGCGACCGCCTCGTGCGCGACGCGCCCGACGAGGCGAACGCGCGGCCGGCCCTCCAGCGCGCCGCGCAACGGACCGTCGCCGACGAAGGCGAGACTGCCTTGATCGAGCCGTGCGAACGCGTCCGCGAGCCGAACCGGATTCTTCCGCTCCTCCAGCGTCCCGACGCAGAGGTAGAAGGGCGGCTCTCCCTCCCAGCCGAGCCGGGCGCGCAGCTCGCCGGCGTCCCGGCCGTGGAAGCGCTCGAGGTCGACTCCGCAGTCGATCACGTCCACGCGGCCGTCGAGCTCGGGCAAGCGAGCGAGCAGCTCGCGCCGGAGGAAGTCGGAGACCGCGATTACGCGAGCGGAGCGCAGGGCGAGCCGCGTCGCCGTCCCGAACCCGGGGATCGAGCCGATGTTGCGGACGTCCTGGCCGTGCGCCGTGACGACGAGCCCGGCCCGGGCCGTGCGGGCCGCGGCGGCCGCCGCGCCACCCGCCGGGAAGAGGAAGTGCCCGTAGACGACCTCCGGCCGAAAGCGGCGGGCCTCGCGCACCGCGTCGGAGGCGAGGCGCGCGTACTTCGCACGGGAACCTCCGCGCCGAGCGACGACCGCGTAGGCGAGCTCGTGGCCCCGCTTCTCGAGCTCCCGCGCGAGGTCCGCGACGAAGACGCCGAGGTCGGGCGCGGCGGGACCGGGATACATCTGGGAGACGAGGAGGATGCGCACTGTTGACTTTTGTCGTGATTCCCCGAACGGGGGGTGACCGCCTGAGAGGGCGCCGCTACGGTCGAAGCATGGCGAAATCTGCGGCCGAAGGCGTCGACGTCGCCAGCGTCGAGGCTCATCTCACCCGCTACGCCGTCTCCTGCCCGCTCTGCAAGGCGGTGGACCGGCTCGGCGTGGGGCAGCAGCAATGCACGATCGCGTCGGCGAACGGGACAAAGGACTCGATCTCGGTGATCGTCGTCGTCTGCACGCGCTGCGGCTTTCTCATGCCGCTCGCGGCCGACCGGGTCTCTCCCGCGGAAGAGAAGGCGGCCTGAGCCGCCTTCTCGGGCTGCGCGCTAGGCGGCCTTGAGTCGCCGCGAGTCGCGCTCGAGTCGCTCCTCGGCTCGCGCGCGCGCGCGAATGGCGTCTGACGGGCCGAAGCGGTCGTACACGCGCAGCGCGCGCGCCTCCGCCCACAGCTCGTCTATCTGCTTCGAGAGCTCGGCGGCCTCGGCCGACTTGGCCGGGTCGACGCCGTCGCCAAGCTCGTGCCAGAGCTCGGCGCGCCGCTCGACGGCACGCTCGAGCTCCTCCCGGATGTTCTTCATGGTTCGCATGACACCCGGTTAAAACGAGTGCCGCGAGGGGTGCATTCCGACGCGGAGAGCCGGAGGCGGGACTCGAACCCACGACCTACGGATTACAAATCCGTTGCTCTACCAGCTGAGCTACTCCGGCGCCGAGACGAATCCTAGCGGGCGCTAATCCAGCACCTGGCGGCCGCGCTGGTGCTGGAGCACCTTGCGCTTCACGCGCTGGAGCGCGTTGTCGATCGTCTTCGTGTCGCAGCCCAGCTCCTCGGCCATTTCCTCGTACGAGTTGCCCTCGAGGTAGAG
>JAIBJN010000006.1 GCA_020029595.1 Actinomycetota bacterium
GCCAGCGACACGCGGTGGACCGTCGTGCGCGGGAGCGACCTCGAGGAGGGCGAGAGCCAGGGCCTGCCCGTGTGGAGCCGGCACGTGGGCGACCCCATCCTCGAGAGCAACATCACGCGCCGCGTGGACTTTGCCCTGTTCATGGTCGAGGCAATCGAGAACGACGAGCTCGTCCACGAGGCCCCGGCGATTGTCGGCTGCCAGACGGCCTCGGCGCTCGCGCACGCCGCCAGCGAATGAACTCTTCAGTGGGCCAGCGTTCGGGAATGTCGCTCGACCGACCGACTGCGTCTATTCGATGTCTTTCAAGAATGCGAGGACGCGCTTCATGAGCAGTGCTGCCGCTTGCTGGTCGTAGTCGGCGAGGCTGTTGTCGGCGAAGAGGTGTTGGCTGCCGGGGTAGAGGAACAGCGCCGCGCTCTCGATCGTTCTCGCAAGCTCACGGGCGACGTCGAGCTCGACCCACTCGTCGCCGTCCATCGTGTGGATCTGGAGCGGGACACCTGGCGGCCACGGGCACGCAAACTCCGAAGGCGGAACGCCCCCATGGAACAACAGCGCTCCCGCCGCTCCGGGCCGCGTCTGGGCGAGCTTCTGCGCCGGGAGCGCACCGAGAGAGAAACCCGCATAGACAATCTCGGAAGGCAAGCCGACCGCGGCCCGCTCCCCACGCTCAACGATCACGTCGAAACCCACCTGCTCCGCATAGCCGACACCGTCGTCGAGCGCGGCGAAGGTCTTGCCGTCATAGAGATCCGGGGTATGGACGGTGTGTCCGGCTGCGCGGAGCTCGTCGGCGAACGCAAAGAATCCGGGTGTCTGTCCCTGCGCGTGGTGAAGAAGCAAGACTTCGGCCATCTCGACGCCAGGCTACACCGAGCCCTGCAGATGCATCCGTGTTGTGCGTCACCATCACCTGCGCGAGCGTTCGAGAATGTCGCCCGAGGCGGAGTTCCGATCGGGCCGTACAGAGGTTGACGGTGCTCGCCGCACCGTGCGATGAGTTTCTGGGCTTCCGCGAGTCTAGAGTCGAGATTCTTACGACCAAGGAGGCGGTTGCGGTGACACGGCCATTGGAGGGCGAAGCACCCACGACGACATCCGACAGTACGACAAGCAACCGCATGCTCGCGGGGAAGTGTCGGTGCGGCGCAGTTCGCTACGCGGTGCCAGATGCATTTCTGTACGCGGCGAACTGCCATTGCTCTGGATGCCGAGCGGCGACCGGGTCGGCCTTCAAGGCGTTTGCCGGCATCGAGCGAGAGAAGCTCGAGATCACGGACGGGTTAGACGACCTCGCTTTTTTCGGAGACGACGATGCGAACGACACGCGTTGCGCGGCGTGCGGTTCGTTCCTCTTCTCCGTGGTGCGCAACGGCGTGTTCGTGCACGTCGCCATGGGGTCGCTGGTGGATGCTCCCACCATCCGTCCGACAGAGCACATCTTTGTCGGCTCCAAGGCGGCGTGGTTCGACATCACCGACGACCTGCCGCAACTCGACGAGCTTTCGGCATAGCCGTCGCCTGGCCGAGCGTGCTCTCCCTTGAGCGTCTATGCGGCGCACCGCCAAGCCGCCGAGCGGCCTTCAATCAGCCCACGTGTGGGTTTGCAGGCGCAACTAGCGAAGCGCGTCTTGGTGAAATCTGAAAAGTGCCCGTTTTGCAGGGGAGACGAAGGAGCGCGTAGACGCAACTCCAGACCACCCGTCGTCCGTCGTCGTCTACTGGATCAGCGTCAGCAGCTTGAACATCGGGAGGTACATCGCGATGATGATGATCCCGACGACGACGCCGACGGCGATCATCATCAGCGGCTCGATGATCGACGTCAGGTTGGCGATCGAGCTGTCGACCTCGTCCTCGTAGAAGTCCGCGATCTTGGAGAGCATCTTCTCGAGCTCTCCGGTCTCCTCGCCGACGCGGACCATGTGCGAGACCATCGGCGGGAAGATCGCCGCCTCGGCGAGGGGGACCGCGATTGGAACGCCCTGCGTGACGCGCTCCCGCACCACCGCGGTGGCGTCCTCGACCAGGCTGTTGCCGGCCGTCGCGCCGGTGATCTCCAGCGAGCGGATGATGTCGACGCCCGCGGCGACGAGCGTCGAGAGGGTGCGCGAGAAGCGCGCCATCCCGATCTTGACGATGACCTTGCCGATGCCCATCGGCGCGCGAATGCGCACCGCGTCCCAGATCCGGCGGCCCTTCTCCGTCCTCTTCGCTCGGAAGAAGCCCCAGATCAGGAGGCCCAGCGCCGGGAAGACGATGTAGAAGCGGCCCCGCAGGAAGTCCGACGCCGTGACGACGATCTGCGTCAGCGTCGGGAGGTCGCCGCCTAGCTGCTCGAAGATGCCGACGAAGACCGGGACGAGGAAGAGGAGCATGCCGATCAGGACGAGCGTCGCGAACGACAGCACCATGATCGGGTACATCATCGCGCCCCGGACCCGCCGCTTGATCTTCGTCTCCTTCTCGATCTGGTAGGCGACGCGGTCGAGGACGACGTCGAGGATTCCTGCAGCCTCGCCGGCCTCGACCATGGCGATAAACAGGCGCGAGAAGACGCGTGGGTGGCGGGCCATCGCCTCGGAGAGGAGGAGGCCGCTCTCGACGTCCGCGCGCAGCTCGGCGATGATGGTGGCGAGCTTCTTGTCCTCGGTCTGCTCCTCCAGGATGACGAGCGCCGTGACGACGTTCAGCCCCGCCTCGATCATCGTCGCGAACTGGCGCGAGAAGATCTGGAGGGACTTCGCCTTCACCTTCTTGACGGCGCGGGCCGGACTCTTCCCGACCCCCCCTTGGGCCTCCAGCTCGGTGGCCAGGAGTCCGCGCACGCGCAGAGCCTCGCGGGCCGCGGAGAGATCGGGCGCGTTGATCTCACCCGTCAGCTCGGCACCCGTCGCGTTGATCGCCGTGTAGGCGTACGAGGCCATCGGCTCCGAAATCGGCATCACCCCGGCTCGCCTTGAGCGCGAGGGACCGCGCCGGGCGCGGTTGCGGGCCTAGCTGCGCCGGAACGCGCTCAGGCCCTCGCGCCAGGCGGCGCCCAGGTCGGCCGCGGGCGGGAAGCGCCCGTTCAGCTCGAGGATCGTCATCCCGTGCGCAAAGGCCCAGGCGGCCCGGGCCAGGTTCTGGTCGCCGCCGGCCGCCTCGACGAGCGGCCGCGCGGCGCGCTCCTCGACGCCGGGCGCGAGCAGGTCGCGTCGCAGAGGCCGGTCGGTCATCAGCCGGTAGAGGTGCGGCCGACGGAGCGCGAAGTCTCGGTAGGCGACGGCCAGGGCGCCGAGCGGATCCTCGGCCCCTCGCACCGCCGCCTCGAAGACCTCGGCAAGCTCCACGAACCCGTCCGAGATCAGAGCCGCCTCGAGCGCCTCCTTCCCGGACAGGTGCTTGTAGAGCGAGGGCGCCCGGATGCCCAGCCGGCCGGCGACGCGCCGCATGGTCAGGGCATCCGGGCCCTCCTCCTCGAGGAGCCCGCGGGCCGCCTCGACGATCTCCCGCGCGCGCAGCGTGAGCCCGCTAGGAGCGCTGGAAGCCATCGCGGGTCCGGAGGCTGTAGCCGAGCGAACGGTCGACGGCGATGTGGGTCGCCCAGGCGAGGGCGCCGACGACGTAGGCGGCCGGAAGGCCCGCCGCGACGGCGACGATCCCGAGCGCGAGCGGCGACCAGAAGCGGTGGGCGAGGTTGTAGAGGAGGACGGCGCGCGGGTGGATCTGGCCGCGCTCGAGGCCCTTCCCCGCGCCCAGGAGGAGCGGGAGGTCGGGCCCGAGCCCGAAGGCGAGCGCCGGCCACCAGCCGACGTCGTGCCTCAGGTACTGGAAAACGATGAGCGCTACGAGGACAAGCGCGAGCGCGGCGTAGCCGAGGCGGCGGTACGCGCGGGGCAGGTGGGCGGCAGCAGCTTCCATGGTGGCTCCTTCGGATCTCTAGGGTAACAGCGTTAGCCACACTAGCTAACATCGTTATCCCTGTCAACCCCGGCATCCCTCCTTCTTGCCTTGAGCGCCGTCGTGGCCGTGCCGATACGACAGAGCGGTGTCTTTCCAGAGGCGGCCTCGGTTTGCGCGCGCCCGCGACCAGCGGGGCTTCGGCATGGTGGAGCTCCTGGCGGCCATGAGCGTGATGGTCGTCGGCCTGCTCGCCGTCTTCACGATGTTCGAGTCCGGGATCATCGCCGTGCGGAACGCCGGCCACACGACGACCGCGGCAGTCCTCGCCGACTCGGAGATGGAGAAGCTTCGGGCCGTCAAGTACGAGTCGATCGGGCTTGCGAACGCGGCCGTCGACGCCGCCGACACCGTCTACAAGGGCGACACCGCCTACACCGTCGGAGGCTCGGGAACGACGAGTCTCTCCGGCGCGCTGACCGCGAGCGCGACCTCGATGCAGGTCGCGAGCTCCGCCTCCTTTCCCTCCACGAATGGGTACCGCGTGAAGATCGACTACGAGATCGTCCGGATCACGGCCGGCGCGGGAACGACGACGTGGACGATCACGCGCGGCGTCGACGGGACGGTGGCCACGACGCACAGCTCCAGCGTGCCGGTGGCGATTCTCCAGCGCGTCGACGTCGCCGCCTGCGGAACGGCGCCGTGCACGACCCTCGTCCCCACGAAGCTCGTTACGGGCGCCGACGGAAGGAAGTACCGCGTCGATACCTATGCGACATGGGCCGAGGTCATGAACCAGAGCGGAGCGTCGGGACGCGCGGTCAAGCTGATGACGATCGTCGTCCGCGACCAGGTCTCGCCGTACCGCGTCTGGGCGCGCGTCGCCTCGACGTTCGACCAAGCGACGGGCACGTAGGGCGCTCGGGCGGGCCGCCGGGCCCCGGCGGTTAGTTCATCACGTCGAGAAGCTTGACCGTGTACTGCGTCGAATCGGGCGCAGCGACCAGGATGATCTCCTCGCCGACCGCGATCTCGACGGTCGCACTCCCGTCCTCGAACATGCCCTGCACCACCCCGATCGTCGCGCCCTCGAGCGTGAGGGAGACGAGCGTGAAGGTGGGGTCGGACGCGGGGAACTCCTCGCCGACTGCGACAGTCTCGGACGAGCCGTTGACCTCGATGACGGCGGTGAGCTCCTCGTCCCCCGTCGGCGTCCCCGCCGGAGGCGGAGTGGTCTCGGGCGTGGAGGACCCGGAGCCGTTCGGCGAGAGGAACGGATCGTGGCCGGTAAAGCGGCTGAAGGAGATGAGCTTCGCGACGTCCGCTTCCGGCGGGAGATCCGTGTCCGCGAGCACGCCGGTCGGCGTCGTCGCAGTGGGCGCCGGGGTGGTGCCTGTCGGAGCCGTTGTCGTCGTGGCGGCCTGAGGCTCGGCCGCGGAGCCTCCGAAGAGAGCGCCGTACATCTTCGGCCCCTGCCACACAGCCAGGCCGAGGAAAACGGGCACGAGGACGAGCAGCAGCTTCTTCTGCTTCGCCTCCTTCCGCTCCAGGAGCCTCTGGGCGTTCTTCTTCGCGGAGGCCATGGTTACGGAACCTCGAGAGAGGATTCGCCCTCGGGCGCGGTCGTGGTCGCGGACGTGTCGGTCGGCGCCGTCGTCGTGGGTACGGCGGCGGTGGGCGGCGGCGTCGTCGAGTAGTAGTACGCCGTCAGGGTCAGGGAGGCGGAGATCTCTGGAAAGCCGTCGGGCCCCTCCTGCAGGCTCAGCGTGTCGAGCGTGAAGAGCCTGCCCTCGGCATCGAGCTCCCCGTCGCGCACGCTCACGAGGTTGCGCACTCGGAAGAGGAAGTCGGTGAGGTCGTAGTAGTTGCCCTCGAAGGCGAGGTTGATCGGCAGGGCCGTATAGCCGGACCTGACGGCCGCGGTCTGCGGTGCGATGGAGACGAACTCGATGCCGGAAGCAGACGCGACCGAGTCGAGCTCGAGGATGATCCCGGGCATGTCGTCCTCGTCGGGCAACGCCTTGGTGACCTTGAAGACGTCCGCGACCTCGATCACCGACTCGTCCGACTGTGACTGTCGCTGGGCGGCGAGGGCGACCTCGACCTGCGTCTCGAGCGCCGCGATCTCACCGGCGAGGCGTCCGGCCTCGTCTTGCTTCGGCTTGATCAGGAAGAAGTAGCCGACGACGGCGACGACGACAAGCACCGGAGCGATGATCACCGCGAGCGGGACCTGTCTCTTCACGACGCCACTCCCTGTGCCGAGATCGTCGCGACGATCGAGAAGCTGAAGTCGCCCTGGTCGGCTCCGGCTTCCCCGGTCCCGTCCGCGCCGCGCCCGCTCGACTGGAGCAGCACGCTCGAGAACTCGGGGACGACGGAGAGGCGCGAGAGCAAGAGCGCAACCTCCTCCTGGCTCTCGGCGAAGCCGCTGATCGTGAACGTGCCCTCGCCGGCGGCGGCAGTGGTCGGCTGACCGGGGGTCGCCCCCGCGCCGGCCGCGCTCGACGAGAGCGTCGTCAGCCAGACGCCGTCCGGAAGGACGAGCGAGAACTCACGCAGGATGCGATCCCAAGCGACGCGCGCCGAGAGGGCGTCCTGAAGCGCCGCCGTGCGCGCCTGGCCCTCGCCGGCAAGCGAGGCGGCGCCCTGGTTCTGGCCGGGCCCGGCCTGGGCGGTGAGCTCGGCGAGCTGGGCACGCAGGTCGTCGGCCCGCGACTGCCGCTCCGCGACGCGAGCGTCCATGAGCATGAACGCGCCCGCGAGCCCTGCGAGCACGAGGAACGCGACAAGGGCCAACGCCACCTTCACCAGGGCCGGCGACGTGCCCGCCTTCTTCTCGCGGTCGCCCTCCTTGGGCATGAGGTTGAACGCGCGCATGAGCGGCACCTCGAGGGGCGGCGGCACCGACTTGGGGGCGACCGTCGCTTTCTCCTCGCGCGCGCGCGGCTCCTTCGGCGGGCGCGAGAACGAGAAGCTCTTGCGGGGCTTCTTCTCCTTCTCGGGCCGATCCTCCTTGGGAGCGTCCTCGGCGGCAGGCCCCTTCCCGCGCCGGAAGAGGTCCGAGAGCTTGATCTCCTTGTTGAGGTCCATCAGTGCCCCTTCAGGTGATGCTGCCCCGCTTCTGGCGAGCGAAAAGCGCGGCAGGAAAGGACGCAGGGAGTCCCCGTATTGGTCAATACGGGGGCGACCGAGGACGCAGCCTGGCGCCGCTTTGCAGCCGTCAGAGGCGTGGCGTGTATTGCCTGGAGGGGCACTAGATCGCCATCCCCAGGCCGATGGGCACGGCGAAGGCCGGGCTGGGCGGCGTGCCCTTCAGCTTCCGGCCGACGGAGACGCCCGCGAGCGGATCGCCGACGCGCACGGGCACGCCCACGAGCTGCTGGAGCTCGGCGGCTAGCCCGGTGAGCTGCGCCGTCCCGCCGGCGAGGACGAGCTCGCGGATCCCGAGCGAGTCGGGCTGGCCCTGATAGAACTGAAGCGAGGAGACGAGCTCGCGGCCGAAGCCTTGGAGACCGGCCTTGAGCGCCTCCCGGGCCCGGACCGCCTGCTCCGGCCCGATCCCCTCCGGCACCTTCTCGCCCTGGAGGCCGAGCTCCACCTTCACGCGTTCGGCGACGTCGGTCTCGATCTCGAGAGCTCGCGCCACGGCGCCCGTCAGGGAGTTGCCTCCCCAGTCGAGGATGCGCGTGTACTCGCAGCTGAACCCGTCCGAGACCCCGAGGACACTGCGCTCCGAGCCGATCGAGACGGCGACGAGCGCGCTGCGGTCCGGGCCCCCACCCGGCTCGGACGCGAACGCGGGCGTGAGCGCGCGGAGGAGGGCGAACGCCTCCAGGTCGATGCCGGCGAGGCGCAGGCCGGCGAGCCGGCACGCCTCCGCGTAGGCGGCGATGAGGTCGCGGTAGGCGACGACGAGGAGCACGCGCTTGGTGGGCGCGCCGTCCGCATCGAAGCCCTCCGAGAGGATCTGGAAGTCGAGCATGGCCTCGTCGATCGGGATCGGGAGCGCCTCCTGGGCGCGGAAGCGCACGGCGTTCGCGAGCTGCTTCGGATCCTCGATTCCGGAGACCTCGATCGTCCGCACGCCGATGCGGTTGTTGGCGAGGCCGATGCGGACGTTCCGCTTCGGCAGCTTGTGGCGCTTGAAGAACTCCTTGAGCGCCTCCGCCAGGGCTTCGACGTCGCGTACCTCGCCGCCGGCGATGAGTCCGGCCGGAAGCGGCGATCCGGCAAGCTGGACGACCTCGGCGGAGCCGTTCACGTTGACGCACGCCGCGTTCAGGCGCGACGCGCCGAGCTTGAGACCGACGACCCGCTTCCCCACGCCGCTCCTAGCCCCCGGCCACCCGCAGGTTCCCGGACCCCGGCACCTCGCCCGCGAGGAGGCCGTTCCGCTGGAGGAGGCCCTTCAACTGGTCGGGCCTGCTCGAGCGCATGAGCGCGATCTCGGTCGTGATCTTCCCGGAGCGGACGAGCTCGAGCAAGGCCTGCTCGAGGGTCTGCATGCCCCGGCCCGTGTTCGTCTGCATGACCGAGTAGACCTGCTCCACCTTCGCCTGCCTGATGAGGTTCCGGACGGCGTCGTCCGGGAGGAGGACCTCGAGCGCCGCGACGCGACCCTGCCCGTCGGCGGTCGGCAGGAGGGTCTGCGTGACGATGCCCTGAAGCGTCGAGGCGATCTGGACGCGCACCTGCTCCTGCTGGGCGGCGGGGAAGACGTCGATCAGGCGATCGACCGTCGAAGGCGCATCCTGCGTGTGCAGGGTGGCGAAGACCAGGTGGCCGGTCTCGGCGGCGGTCAGCGCGGTCGCAATCGTCTCGAGGTCGCGCATCTCGCCGAGGAGAATCACGTCGGGGTCTTGGCGGAGCGCGCCGCGCAGCGCCTCGGCGAAGCTCGTCGCGTCGGGGCCGATCTCGCGCTGGTTGACGATGCAGCGCTTGTGCCGGTGGAGGAACTCGATCGGATCCTCAATCGTCATGATGTGGTCGTCGCGCGTCCGATTGATCTCGTCGATCACCGCCGCGAGCGTCGTCGACTTGCCCGAGCCGGTCGGCCCCGTGACGAGGACGAGGCCGCGCGGCTTCGTCGTGAACTCACGCAGGACCTGCGGGAGGCCGAGCTGCTCGAGCGTCTTCAGCTCCGCGGGGATGAGCCGGAACGCAGCGCCGAGGCTCTCGCGCTGGAAGTAAACGTTGACGCGGAAGCGGGCGAGGCCGGGGATCGAGTAGGAGATGTCGATCTGCCGGTTGACCTCGAAGTGCTTCTGCTGCTCGGTCGAGAGGATGCGGTAGAGCATCCGTTGCGTGTCCTCGGGGCTGAGACGGGAGAATTCCTCGAGGCGCTCGAGACGTCCGTTGATACGGACGACCGGCTCGGCTCCCACGGTGACGTGCAGATCCGAGGCCCCGCGCACGACGACCTGCTCCAGGAGCTCGTCGATCGAGGTCGGGCTCTGGCGCGCCGGCGGAGCCGGCGGCGCGGCGGCCTCCTGCTCCGGCTCGGGGCCGGGCTGCGCTGGCTCGTGAGTCGGCTGCAAGGTCGGTTCCATGGGTCCTCCCGACGGGTGCTATCGGCAGCCAACCCGCATCACTAAAGGGGTGCGGAAAATCCCCCGAACGAGGGGAAACCGTGGGACTCGCGGCGGTCGATACCTCCCTCTGAGCCACTGCACGCTTACGCACAGGAAGGAGTTCCGCTCATGATTCAGAGGCTCAGGAACCGAATCACGCGCTCGGAGAGCGAGGGGGGTTTCACCCTCATCGAGCTCCTGGTCGTGATCATCATCATCGGCATCCTGCTCGCGATTGCGATCCCGTCGTACTTGAGCTTCCGCGCACGCGCGGAGCGGTCGGCGGCCCAGGCGAACGTCCGGGCTTCGATCCCGGGCGTCGAGGCCTACTACGCCGACCACACGGCCACCGGCTACTCCGGTCTCACCTCCGCCGTGCTGAAGGCCTCGTACGACCAGGGCATCAAGAACGTCAACGTCGTGCGTGCGACCCCTGCGTCGTACTGCATCCAGAGCATCGTCGGCCAGGCCACGTACAAGAAGGCGGGCCCGGCCGCGGACATCACGGCCAACGCCTGCTAGACGGGCTTCGGACGAGATCGAGAAAGGGCGCGGGAGACCGCGCCCTTTCTGCTTAAGACGCCCTGCGCGGGTGCCGATAGGGAACGTGGAATGCGGCAGCAGCTTCGTCTCCGCGTGCTCCTCCCCGTCGCCGTGCTCGGGCTCCTCGGCGCCGGCTTCGGCGCCTACGCCATGGGCCAGCCGGCCTCGCCGGCGTCGACCGCCTTGCCCCCCACGACCAGCGGCGCGACGGACACGGCGCCGACGACAACCGAGAGCGAGCCGACCCCTCCGCCCACCAAGCCCAAGCCGCCCGCCAAGAAGAGGAGCCCGCTCGCGCGGGAGCTCGCCGACCACCGCGCCGTCGTCGTCGTCTTCCATACGCCCGACGCAGACCTGGACCGCGCTTCGGTCCGGGAGGCGCGCGCAGGCGCAGCGGCCGTCGGCGCGGGCTTCCTCGCCGTCGACGTCACCCGCGAAGGCGCGGTCGCGAGCCTGGCGACGAGGTTCGAGGTGCTCGAGGCGCCGACCGTGCTCGTCGTCGTTCGGGGTCTCGAGGCGCGGGCCCGCTTCGACGGCTACGTCGACCGCGAGACCGTGGCTCAGGCAGTCACGAACGTCCTCAAGTGAGCGGCCCGGCGCCGCAGCCGGTCGACGGCGAGGCCCAGGAGCTCGCGCTCCGCCTAGCCCGCAAGGAGGGCCGGGAGATCGTGCGCATGCGCTACGTCGAGGAGCAGAGCGGCTTCCTGGTCGAATGCGAGGTCTACCCGCTCGGCGGCCTGCGCGTGGAGCCGCTCCGCCCGGGGCCGTACCGGTTCGGCTCGCGCGACGAGGCGGACACGTTCATCCGCGAGACGATCACGATCCTGGAGTACCTCGGCTGCGACGTGATCTGAGCGTACGTCGAACGGGGCGAATCCCCTCATCGGGGGCTTCCCAAAACGGCGGCGGCGGCCACAGTTCGACGGGTAGGCGGTTCCCCCACGATGTTCCATGAACTGGAACAGGAGCGAAAGATGCCGACAATGAGGACGCTCCTGCGGCGAAACAACGAGCGCGGTCAAGTCGTAGTCCTGCTAGCGGTCACGCTCGTGGTCCTCATCGGCTCCGCGGCGCTCGTCATCGACGTCGGGCGCGCCTACCTCGCCAAGCGCCATCTCCAGGCCTCCGCGGACGCAGCGGCGACGGCCGGGGCGCTGGAGCTCCCCGACCCCATCGCGGCCCAGGACTACGCCCAGAACTACAGCGGCAAGGACGGCGCCAAGAACGACAACGACAAGCTTCCACCGGTCACGACGACGGTGACGACCAAGTGCCTCTCGTTCGCTCCCTGTAGCCCGGTGAATGCCGTCGTCGTGGAGCAGACGACCGTGGTCCCGACGATCTTCGCGAAGGTGCTCGGAATCGACCAGTTCACGATCAAGGCGAAGGCGACCGCGTGCTCGCCTTGCTCCTCGAAGCCGCTCGACATCATGCTGGTCCTCGACCGGACCGGGTCGATGTGCCAGGACTCGGACGGGAACTCCGACCCGGCGTGCACAGACCTCAACAACGCCCGCAACGGCCTCCTGGAGTTCGTCCAGTACATGGACCCGGCGATCCACAAGATCGGGTTCGCCGTCTTCCCGCCGAGAACCAGCAGCGGCTCGGCCTGTAGCACGCCGGCCTCGAGCAACTACAACTCGACGTCGTCCGTGTACACCGTCGTACAGCTTTCGAACGACTACAAGGTCGGCTCGAGCCTGAACGAGTCCTCTCAGCTCGTGTCCACGATCCGCTGCCAGCGAGGCGGCGGCACGACGGCCTACGCGAACGCGATCGAGCGGGCGCAGTCCGAGCTCCAGAGCTCGCGCGGGCGCCCCGGCATCCAGGACGTGATCGTCTTCTTCTCCGACGGCGCCGCGAACACTGGGCCCACGTACTACTCCTCCACGTCTCCGTATCGCCGCCAGCCGTGCCAGCAGGGCGTCAACTCGGCCGGCGTCATCAAGGCCGCCGGTACGCTCGTCTACACGATCGGCTACGACCTCGACGCCCTGGCCGGCGGGGCGAACGTCTGCAAGTCCTACACCGGCGCGCTCGAGTCCCCTGCCATCACTGCCTACGACGCGCTCCGGCTGATGGCGACCAACTCGGACACGTTCTTCAACAGGCCGAACCCCGGGGACCTGACGCGGGTCTACACGCAGATCGCCGCCGAGATCGGCGGGACGCGGCTCGTCCCCGACGACGCCCTGTAGCCGGCATCCCGGAGCTAATCGCAGGCGAGACGCTTCTCCCAGGTGACGAGCGTGTCGTCGACCTCCAACGGGCCCGTGCGAAGCACGATCGTTCCCTGAACCCGCTTCGGCGGGACACCGGCATCGACGTAGCCGCAGCGGCGGTAGAGCGCTTGCGCCGGTTCGTTCCTGACGCTGACGGCCACCCTGAGTCGATGGAAGCCGCGCGCGAGAGCCTCCCGCTCGGCTGCGGCGGTGAGGGCCGAGGCGACCCCGCGGCGGCGGTGCTCCTCGCGCACGGCGACGTCCTGGAGCTCCACGGGCTGCGTGAGCGCGAGGTACGCGTGACCCAGGGGCTCGGCTCCTTCCCACGCCACGAGGTAGAAGCCGTCGCCCTGGTGAAGCCGCGCGAGCCCGAGCACGGCGCCCACGCGGTCTTTCTCCTTGGGCGCCAGCGGCCGGATCGCCCAGACGCCGCTCACACGACGGCTCCCCACATTCCAGGCGCGAACTCTACGGTCGCCTAGACCAGAACGCGGGCGAGCTCCTCGAGCGAGGTCAAGCCCGAGATGACCTTGGAGAGGCCGTCGTCCCAGAGCGTCTTCATGCCCGTCTCGAAAGCCGCTCGCTCGAGCTCCTCCCGGCTCGCGTGCTGGGAGGCGAGCCTGGAGAGGGACTCGCTCATCACCATCAGCTGGTAGATGCCGATCCGGCCCTTGTAGCCGGTCTGGTTGCAGCGCGGGCATCCGCGCTTGCGGTACAGGCCGACGCCGTCCGCAGAGGCCGCCTGCTCGGGTGTGAAGCGGGCCTCGAGCATCTCTTCTCGCGTCGCCATGTACATCTCGCAGCAGTGCGTGCAGAGCTTCCGCGCGAGGCGCTGTGCGAGGACGGCCGTGACCGCGGAGCCGGTCAGAAAGGGCTCGACGCCCATCTCGTTCAGACGCGTGAGCGCGCTCGGGGCGTCGTTCGTGTGCAGCGTGGAGAGGACGAAGTGGCCTGTCAGCGCCGCCTCGATCGAGATCTTGGCCGTTTCGGCGTCCCGGATCTCCCCGACCATGACCACGTCCGGGTCCGAGCGGAGGATCGAACGCAGCGCGGCCGAGAAGGTCATGCCGGCCCGAAGGTTGACCTGCACCTGGTTCAGGCCGGTGAGGCGGTACTCGACCGGGTCCTCGACCGTGATGATGTTGATCTCGGCGCGGTTGATCTCGTTGAGGGAGGCATAGAGGGTCGTCGACTTACCGGAGCCGGTCGGCCCCGTCACGAGCAGGGCCCCCGTCGGCTTCTGGACGATCTCCTCGAAGACCTCGCGCATCTCGTCTGAGAGCCCGAGCTCGGCGAGGGTCGGCGGACGCTTCGACTTGTCGAGGAGGCGCATGACGACCCCCTCGCCCTCGACCGTCGGCAGCACCGCAACGCGGATGTCGAGGAGTCGGCCGGCCGCCTTCGCGTTCAGCGAGATGCGGCCGTCCTGCGGCTTGCGGCGCTCGGCGATGTCCAGCTTGGCGAGCACCTTGAGGCGCGTCGTCACGCCGGGCGCGAGGCGCCTGGGAATGCGCTGCACCTCGTGGAGGACCCCGTCCACCCGCAGGCGCACGACGAGGGCGTCGTCCTGGGGGTCGAAGTGGATGTCGCTCGCCCCGTCCTCGGCCGCCTGGAGGATGATCGAGTTGACGAGGCGGACGAGGGGCGCGTCCGAGACGCCGTCGTCTGCCTCGAGATCGTCGCCCTCTTCCTCCTCCTCGACGTGGATCTCCTCCTCGACGAGAGCGGCGCGCTCCCAGGCTTCGCTCGCCCGCTGGAGGCGCCGGAGCTCGAGCTCGATCTCCTCCTGGGGCGCGACCCCGACCTCGAGCGTGAAGCGCGTCGCAAGCCGGAGCTCGTCGATCGCCTGCACGTTCGTCGGGTCGGCGATTGCGATGCGAAGGCGGTCGCCGGAGATCTCGTACGGGAGGGCGCCGGCGCGCTCGAGGACGTGGATCGGAATCGACTCGGCCGCGAGCTTTTGGACGCCGACCGACGAGAGCTCCACGTACGGGAGGTGGTGGCGCTCGGCGAGCGCGCGCGCCTCGTCGGTCGCGCTCGATGCCTCCGCGCGAACGCCGGGCACCTCGAGCGCCGTCGGCGTCGAGGTCAGAGCCTCGTCCATGATCGCCTGGGCGAGCGAGCCGCTCCCCGCGCGCGAGCGCGCCCCGGCGAGCCGATCGAGCGGGATCAGCCCCGTCGTCTCGATCAGGTCGGCGACGAGCTGGGCGATCGGGTTCGCCGAGATCCCCGATCCGGGCGGGTACTCGGGCTGGACGTCGGGCGTCTCCTCGCCCTCGTTCCCGCCCGCCCTACGGAGTGGCTGAAGCTCGTCGAACTCCATCTGACCGAGTTATCGGCCGGGCGCCCTCCATCCCCAAGAGGAGGGATAGCTAGAGGCCGCTGCCGCTCAGGTACGCGTCGAGGAGCGCGTCCCCGAAGAAGAGCGCGATCACGGCCCCGAGGGCGAGGAAGGGGCCGAACGGAATCGCCATCTTGCGCGCGGCCGCGCCGTGGCGGACAAGGAGGACGATCGCGGGCACGAGGGCCGCGAGCATTCCGAGCATGAGCGCGACCACCACGTCGTAGCCGAGCATCGCCCCCAGGAGGAGCGCGAGCTTGACGTCGCCCATCCCCATCCCTTTCGGGTAGATGAGCAGGGCCGTGAAGAGGAAGAGCGAGGCTCCGAGCGAGGCGAGGATCCACTCCAGCCACTGGTCGGGGTGGAGAACGAGCTGGGCGACGAGAACGGCGACCGTCGCAGGCAGGACGATCTTGTCCGGGAGGATGTGCCGCTCGAAGTCGATCGCCGAGAGGACGACGAGCGCCGAGCAGAAGAACGCCGCCACGAAGGCATCAGCGGTGAGGCCGAAGCGGAGGAAGCAGGCCGCGACGAGGACCGCTGTCAGGAGCTCGACGGCGAGGTAGCGAAGCCCGATCCGATCGCAGCAGCTCCGGCAGCGGCCGCGGAGGAGAACGTACGAGACGACGGGAACGTTGTCCCGCCACGCGATCTGCGTCCCGCACGAGCCGCAAGACGAGGGTGGATGGACGAGCGAGCGCCCCTCGGGCAGCCGCACGGCGACGACGTTCAGGAAGCTCCCCAGCGCGAGCGCCGGCGGGAGCGTGACGACGGCGAGAGCCAGGTTCATCCCACCACGCGTATCGGCGTTCGAGGCTGAGGGCTTAAGGCACCGGCGGGCGGGCGAACTTCAGATCGCCGGTCGTCTCGTCGTGATAGCTCACGACCGGGAGCCCGTCCGTCCCGATCGCCACCGAGGTATGGCGACCCACGGTCCCGGCCGTATCGACCGCGATCGCCTGGTTTCCGGCCGTGCAGGCCGCGTTCCCGCAGTGGAGGAACTTGAGATCGCTGTTCGACCCGTCCCAGTAGCTCACGACGGGGAACCCGTCCGTTCCGATCGCCATCGACGTGTCGTAGCCCAGGGGGTCGCTCGACTGGTCGACCGGCGTCATCACGTTCCCCGACGTGCAGGCGGCGTTTCCGCAGTGGAGCACCTTGAGATCGCCCCCGGCCCCGTCGCGGTAGCTGACCACGGGAAGCCCGTCCGTCCCGATCGCGAGCGAGCTGAACTCGCCCACCCACCCGACCGTGTCGACCGAGGTAGCCTGGTTCCCCGCGGTGCAGGCGGCGTTTCCGCAGTGGAGGATCCTAAGGTCGCCGTCGTCCGAGTCGTAGTAGCTCACAACCGGGAGCCCGTCCGCGCCGGTCGCGACCGACGTGTCGGTGGCCACGACCACCGGGCCGGGATCGACCACGGTCGCCTGGTTCCCCGACGTGCAGGCGGCGTTTCCGCAGTGAAGTACCTTGAGGTCGCCGTTCGGCCCGTCGAGGTAGCTCACGACCGGCTGGCCGTCCGCGCCGACGGCCAGCGAAATGTCGTACCCGACGAACCCCGTGTCGACAGGTGTCAGGTCGTTCCCCGACGTGCAGGTCGGATTCCCGCAGTGGAGCACCTTGAGCTCCTCGTTTGTCGCATCCCGGTAGCTCACGACGGGAAGTCCGTCCGCCCCGATGGCCAGCGAGGTGTCGGAGCCGACGTTCCCGGCAGTGTCGACCGCGGTCGCCTGGTTCCCCGCCGTGCAGGCGGCGTTGCCGCAATGCAGGATCTTGAGGTCGCCGTTCGTCGCGTCCCGGTAGCTCAAGATCGGCAGGCCGTCCGTCCCGATCGCCAGCGAGGTGAACTCGCCCACGACCCCGGCCGAGTCGAGCGTGACGACGAGCGAGGCGTCGCAGAGCTCGGCGGGATACGAGCGGGGGTTCGACCTCGCGCGCGCGCAGTAGGCCTGGAAGCCGCTCTCGGAGGTCTGGCCGACGGGCGCGAAGCGGGCGTCGGAGTCCGACTTCGTGTAATAGCGGGCGTCCGAGTCCGATTTCTTGTAGTAGCGGGCGTCCGACTGGCTCTTCGTGTAGAAGACCTTGACGGCGAGTGGCCTCAGGTGCTTGCTCCAGAGATGGGTCATGCTCGTCGACACGTGGGCCCCCGCCGGCGTCACGAGCATCGTGCCGAGCACCAGTCCGAGAACGAGAAGCGCGACGCCACGCCGACTGGGCATGTCCCGGTCCTAGCCTGACTGGAGACCTGCCACGACCACGAAGTCGCCGGCCGTGTCGGGATCCGAGTACATCTGGCCCTCGACGAGCGAGCCGAGCGGCGGCCAGTCGTAGTACGTCGGCCAGCCGTTCGCCTCGGCGGGAAGCAGGATCCTGTTGCAGACGATGGGGCCGCTCGTGTGGAAGTTCTCGTGGACGGTGCAGTCGCCGTTGGCGTAGATGAGGCCCTGGAGCCCCGAGGGGACGGCTTGCGCCTGCGTGGAGCCCTGGTCGTACTCGGCGTTGCCCCCGGCGAGCACGATCAGCATGTTCTGGGTCGGATCCCAGTTCTCCATCCCGCTCGTGACGCAGGAGGACGTGCCGGACCCGCCGGCGCAGACGAGCTCGTCGAACTCGATGTCGCCGGCAGCGTAGACGATGCCGCGGCCCTGGTAGTGGACGACCTGCCCGTCGTCGTCGAAGCGGAAGTCCCCGTCGATGAAGATCGTCCCCTTGATGTTCAAGACGTGCGTGACGTGGTTCCAGGAGAACTCGCCGACGAGGTTCCCGAGCGCGTCGTGCACCTGGCACGTGTAGCTCGAGCTGGTCGGGGTGACCTCCGCGGAGCCGCTCCGGCTGTTGTTGTAGGTCGTGTCGTTGTCGAAGCCGCCGGGGAAGCTTCCGGTGGTGCAGTTGTTCAGGGGGCCGGGCTTCCCGTTCGTGTACCAGTAGGCGAGGTCGACGGCGGGCTTGCTCAGGTTCTGCGGGGCCGTGCCGATCGTTCCCGCCCAGACCTTGTCGGTCGAGCTACACGGCGAGTTTGCCGACTGGGTGAAGTACTGGCAGGTGCCCGCGACCTGCACGGAGGCGAGCGGCGTCCCCGCCGTCCCGATCGTCGTCGAAGGCGGCGGGTCGTAGTAGACGGTGAGCTGGACGTGGTCGACGTAGGCGGTGCGCGTCGACGTGGTCAGGTTCCGCGCCTTCAGGCGGACTCCGAAGTTGGAGGCCTCGACCTGGGCCTCGGTCCAGGTCGTCCCCCAGAGGTCGGTCGAGGTGCCGTACGTCCTCGTCGAGTCGGACGTCGTCCAGTCGGTCGTCGAGGCCTTGTCGTTCCCCGAGGGGGCGCCGGCCTTGAGCAGGAAGACGTCGTAGTCCTCGACGCTGTTCGAGTTGCTCGCGCGGCGCTCGATCCGGGCCTCGATGCCCACGATGACCGAGCCTGTCGGGAGGTTGAACGAGAAGCCGGTCACGTCGAGGTTCGCGCTCTGCGAGCTGGCGGCGATCGAGGCGGTAGCGTCGGAGTTGTTGCTCGAGTACACGTTCGACGAGCTCGTCCAGCCGGTCGCCGCGCTCGGACTGCGGTTGGACGAGGTCGTCGCCGCCGACATGGTCACGTCGTCGCCCACCTCGAGGGTCGTCGTGTCGCCCGTGATCGCGGCCGACCCGCGCATGCACAGGTCGCCGCGGGTGGCGATCGGCATCGTGATCGTCACGTCCTCGATGGTGAGGCAGGTCGTCGTCGAGTCCGCGTACCAGCGGCTCCACGCGGCGACGCTCGCGCCGCTGTTCAGGCCGTAGACCTGCGCGCTGCGCGTCAGCGTGCGCTTGATCGGGGCGGCTCCGGTCGGGTTCGCGACCGTGCCGGTCGAGGTGATCGTCCAGGTTTCCGCGCTGAGCGTCCCCGAGTAGGTGACGCTGCCGCCTTCGAGCTGGAGGGTGGTCGGCGCGAGGATCGAGCCCGTGAGGGGGTTGAGCGAGCTGTTGAGGACGGAGAGCGCTTGGGCGACGCCCGCCTCGGCGAGCGTGTAGGCCGTCTCGGAGCCCTTGGAGGCGCTCGCGCTCCGCACGTTCGAGGTCGAGTAGTAGATGAGGGTCGCCCCGGTGAGCGAGAGCACGCCGAGGATGCCGATCGCCATGATCAGCGTGATGCCCTCCTGGGCCTTGAGTCGTTCGAGTAGCCGCATGGGAATCTAGGCGCGCGTGGTGTTCCTGAGCACAATGTCGGCAACGAGCCGCCAGGTCTTCCATGCCTCGTTCGGGTAGACGTTCACCGGCATGTCGACGTGGAGCTGGCCGAGAGCCGTCGTCGACGGCGCGACGTAGGAGAAGACGCTTCCCGTCGTGAGGTAGTCAGCGATCGGGACGGTGGAGCCGCCGGACTTCGTCCGTCGCAGCTTGTACCGGCTCGTCCCGGCCGACGCCGTGTCGTAGACGACGGTCACCTGCGTTCCGCCGGCGCTCGGACAGCCGGCCGGGAGCGTGATCGTGATCGAGGAGGCGCTCGTGAGCGTGAGCGCGCTCGCGCAGTGGATCTCCCGGCGCATCTGGTCGACGGCCACGCGGGCGGCCTGCTGGGCCTCGAAGCGGCGGTTCGCGTCGAGCTCGGCCTTCGCGCCCGAGACGAAGAGCGTCGTCAGCGACGTGACGACGATGAGGAAGATGGTGAGGACGGCGAGAAGCTCGATGAGCGTGTAGCCGCCCCGGCCGCGGAGCGACCTCACCACGCGTTTTGCCACGATCAGCCCTTCCTGCTCTCCACCCAGGCGAGAGTCCTGCGGGCGACCCTTTCGCTGCGGGCGCCGAAGCCGAAGCGCTGGTAAAGGCCACGGTCGATCCCGATCAGGGTCCGGAGCGCGACGTCGCCGTCCTGCCAGCCGAAGCTCGCGCCGGTGACGATCCACGCGTGCTGGTAGAGCCAGTGCTTGACGAACCTCCGAGTGGGGTTGGCAAGCGCGTCCGAGCGGCGCTCGAGCGCACGCGCTCGCTGCGGAAGCGGCATCTCGTCGGCGGGCTCGCGAGGGGCGTCGGCGACGACGAAGTCGGGCTCCCGGTAGGCCGGCGCAGGCGCCGCCTCCGACTCTTCCTCCTCCTGCTCCTCGGGCGCCGGAGGAGGTATTGACGCCACGGGCGTCGTGGTCGTCGTCGGCGCCGGGGCGGCCGTCTCGGTCGTGGTCGGCGGAGCCGGCGGTGCCTCCTCCTGCGCCGCCTGCCACTCGCTCAGGAGGACGACGGGCGTGCCGTCGTAGGGAGAGTGGTTCTCGGGAACGCCGCGCTCCTGGTACTCGCCGTTCCGCTTCAGGCGGAGGACGATGGTGGGTGCCCCGTTGTCGACGACACGGACACCGGGAGCGGGACTCTGGGAGGCGACTGTGTTGGCCGCGTAGCCGGCGACGGAACCCTGCACACGCCAGGCGAAGCCCGCGTCCTGGAGGATGCCCTTGGCGAAGACGTAGGCCTGACGCCGCACGTCCGGGACGACGAGGACGTCGGGCTGCGCGGGCTCGGACGCCCCGGCGGGGGCGGGCTCGGACGGCTGCGGCTCACCGGCCGCCAGCGTCCAGCTGGCGGCCGCGAGCAGCCAGATGACCACGAGGGCGATCAGGCGCGGCGCGAGCAAAGCAAGGCGGGCCGCCATGCCCTCCCAATCGGCAGGGGCCGGCGAAAGGTCAAGCCCCTATCCGGTATGAGCCCCGTGTGAACGGAGCCCGTGCCCCCGGCTCAGCCCGAGCCGAAGGTCGTGAAGCGGATGACCCGCGTGCGGATGACCCGGTAGACCGGCCCCCGAACCGCACCGCGCTCGAGGCCGGCCTGCGCGAACGGCTGTGACCGCTCGGGGGTGGGCGCGTCCTGCCAGCGGAAGGCGACGCCGGCGAAGGCCTGGAACCAGGGCTCCGCCTGCGGGTAGTGCGTCGAGGGCCTGAAGCCGAGGTGGAGATGAGGCCCGGTGGAGTTGCCGGTAGAGCCGACCAGGCCGACGGGCGCGCCCGCCGCCACCCTCTTGCCCGGGACGATGCCGGGCTCGAGGTAGGAGAGATGGCAGTAGACGAACTCCTCCCCGGTCGTCGTGCGGAGCGTGAGCCCGATGCCGCACTTTCCCGTGTCGCGGGCGAAGGCCCCGGTGATGACCGCGTCGTGCAGCGCGTAGAGCGGCGACCCCAGCGGGGCGGCGATGTCCGCGGCCGGGTAGTCGTGGTGCGTGTGCGCCGTGGAGACGGTCTCCGGCCCACCGCCGACCGGGAAGACCCAGCCCTCGAAGGACTGGTGCCCGCTCGCGCCCGCCTGCCAGGCCGAGAGGTACGGATACGGGTTGACGACCCCGTCGTAGCCCTTCGAGAGGAGCTCGCGCGGATGGATCTCGAAGTGGAGATGCGTGGGCGTGCCGACGGCGTCGCCGGTCGCGCCGACGTACCCGATCACGTCCCCCGCGTTCACCTGCGCGCCCTCCTGCGCGAGCGGGGAGAAACCGGAGAGGTGCGCGTAGTAGAACTCGTTGCCCGCCCCGTCGCGGAGCCAGAACCGGTTCCCGCCGACGTCGTTCCAGCCGACCCGGAAGACCGTACCGTCGGCGACGGCGAGGATCGGCGCTCCGAGGGGGGCGAAGATGTCGTTCCCGTGGTGCCACATGGTCGGACGAGGGACGCCGAAGTCGTCCGAGAAGGACACCGGCCCGGAGACCGGGAAGACGTACCCGCCTGCGGAGAGGTCTCCGCCGAGGTCGGCGTTCGCCTGCTCCTCCTTGATCGACTTCAGCGCCTCGACGGACCGGGCGAACCTGGCCTGGAGCCGGTCGATCCGTCGCTCCGAGGTCTGCCCCGCCGCGTCGAGCTGGGAGAGCTTGGCGTCGAGCTCCGCGAACTGGGCGTCGCTCAGATTCGGGTTGCCAAGACGGCGCTCGAGGCGGAGCCGCTTCCACGCGAGCCCGTCGACCCCGTTGAGGGCCAGGTCGAGCTCGTGCGAGAGGCGCGCGAGGCGACGGCGCACGTCCTTGAGCCTCGCGTCCAGGTCGGCGGTCGGATAGGCGAGCGCCGGGAGGCCGACCGTGAACGATGCGTCCCCGAACGTCGCCGCCAGCTCGAGGACGTCGTCGACGTACCACTGGGCGTGGTTGTAGGCGAAGATCGAGCGCTCGATGCTCTCGTGCGCGCCCGCCGCGGCTAGGTAGCGGGCGGCAGCGTAGACGGCGTCCTCAGGATCCCATGGGTCGGCGAGCCCGTCGCCGTCCCCGTCCATCCCCCAGCGCATCCAGGTCGAGGGCATGAACTGCATCCAGCCGAGGGCGCCGGCCGAGCTCGGTCCCATGTTCTGACCGAAGCCCGACTCGATCTTGTTGATGGCCCCGAGCACCTGCCACGGGACGCCGTAGCCTTCCCCTGCCTGCTTCCAGAGCACGACGAGCTGCTCGTACGAGCGGACGGCCGGCCGCGCCGGGGGGCGCGAGAGGCTGGCCGGGACGCGGATCGAGCCGGGCGCGTTGGGCACGGTGTAGCTGGGCAGCTGGGGCTGGGAGCGGATGACGGTGAAGACCTGGCCCGAGGCGGCCGGAACCGCCGCCAGCGCGAGCGCGGCGGCGAGGACGAGAACGAGGCGCCTCATTGGTCCGAGGTCGCGAGCCGCAGGCCCGGGACCGGCTCCTCTTCCGGCTCCGGGGCCGACTCCGACTCCGCCTCGTCCTCGGCGAGACTCGAGAAGTCGACGGCCACGGTCTTGCCCTCCTCGGCGACGCGCTTACGGCGCAGCGCCTGGTCGACCGCGATCTCGAAGTCGTGCCGGTTGGTCGCGGCCGCCGCCGCGACCTCGAGCTCGACGACCTCGTCGACGACGAGCTGCACGAGGTGCTGCGAAAAGCTCTGCATGTGGTGGTAGGAGCCGTCCTCGATCGCCTCCGTGATGCCGTGGGTCTTCTCGGGCTCGCGGATGAGGTCGGCGATGCGCGCGGTCGCGACCATCACCTCGACGGCGGCGACCCGGCCTCCGTCCTTCCGGGGGAGCAGGCGCTGGCTGACGACGCCGCGCAGGATGCCGGCGAGAATCTCCCGCACCATCAGCTGCTTCTGCGGCGGGTAGAACTCGACCAGCCGCCCGATCGTCTCGGTCGCGTCGAGCGTGTGCAGGGTGGAGAAGACGAGGTGCCCGGATTCCGCAGCCTGAAGCGCGGTTTGGGCCGTCTCCTCGTCGCGCAGCTCGCCGATCAGGATGACGTCGGGGTCCTGGCGCAGGACGCGGCGCAGGGCCTGGTGGAAGGACTCGGTGTCGAGCCCGACCTCGCGCTGGTTCACGATCGAAGCCCAGTCGTCGTGGATGAACTCGATCGGGTCCTCGATAGTGACAATGTGTTGCTTGCGGTTCCGGTTGATCCAGTTGAGCATCGCCGCGAGCGTCGTCGACTTCCCCGACCCGGTCGCGCCCGTGACGAGGACGAGACCGCGTTGCTCCTGGGCGAGCTTCGCCACGCCTTCCGGCATTCCGAGCCTCTCGAAGCTCGGGATCTCCTTGGGGACGAAGCGGAAGGCGAACGAGATCGAGCCGCGCTGGCGGAAGCCGTTGACCCGGTAGCGCCCAATCCCGTCGGCGAGGTACGACGTGTCGAGGTCGCCGGACTCGAGGAAGTGCTCGCGCTTCGCGGGCGAGCGCTCGGTCACCAGGAGGAGCACGGTCTCCAGGTCGGAGTCCGTGAGGAGGCGCTGCTCGAGCGGCTGGAGGTCGCCGTCGATCCGGACCATGGCCGGGGAGCTCACCTTGAGGTGAAGGTCACTTCCTCCCGCGTCGACGACGCGTGCCAGCAGCTCGTCGAGGTTCATGACGACGAATCCGCCATCGGCGGAGCCTCGCCGGCCGCTTTAGCTCAAAGGGGGGATGGCGGCCGCTCGGCTACACTACGCCGGCCGCGGGGGAGTTCCCGAGTGGCCAAAGGGGACGGGCTGTAAACCCGTTGGCTCAGCCTTCGTAGGTTCGAATCCTACCTCCCCCACCTCCCGGATCCGGACCTCGCTCGCCGCCTTTCTCGTAGCTGAGGCGGTGAGGAGGATCCTCTTTCTACTCCTAGCGGCGACGGTTGCTACCGCGGCGGCTCCCGCGTGCGGTGGGGACGAAGCCGCGACGACCGGTGGCCCGGCGCCAGCAGCGGCGGATCACCCGACGGGAACGGTCTTTCTTCGACACGTGCGCTCGCCGAGCATCACGCGGATCGACCTCGCGAGCGGGCAGATGGTCACAGCCTCGTTTCCCGAACTCGCGCCCGGAGACCCGCCGTACAGCATGGTGCGCGCCGACGACGCGCTCGTCGTGTACGGCGGCGGTCGCACCTACGCGATCGACCTCGGTCTCGAGAGCCCTCCGCGAGATCTGGGCGCGTCCTGGTACTTCGTCCCGTCGGCGAGGGCCGATCGCGTTTGGCTCATGACTCTCGACCCGGAGAGCCCCGACACGATCCGTGACCTTGCGGCCGTCCGCGAAGTGTCGCTCGACGGCCGCGTCGCCCGCACCGGAAGCGGGCGTCCACCGAGCCACGGCCCGACGATTCTCGCGGCGGTGAGCGGCGGGCTCCTCTTCCAGCAGGCCAACGGCCTCAACCTCTGGAATCCCGAGACCGGAGACGTGACGGCGCGGCTCGGCGGACCGATTCCGGTCGCGACTCGCGGCGACCTCGTCGCCTGGTGCGCGCAGGGCTGCCCGGAGCTCCACCTCACGAACACGGCGACGGGCGCGGATGCAGTCGTCCGACCGGGCTCTTCCTTTGCCTTCGGGGAGACGCAGGACGGCGCCTTCTCGCCCGGTGGGTCGCTACTCGCCGTTCCCGTGGCCGCCTCCGACGGTCACCGCCGGGTGGCGCTCGTCGACATGAAGCAGGGGACGGCCAGACTCATCGCGGGCTCGGAGCTTGCGTCCGACTACCCCGCTCTCGCCTGGCTCCCGTCGGGCGACTGGCTCGTCCTCAGCGCCGGAGACGGGCGCTTGCTGGCAGCGCGAGCAGCCGGCGGACCGGCCACCACGCTCGATGTCCGTGCTCCCGCGCCGTTCGTGGACATGGCGACGGGGTAGCGCGAAGCGTCTAAGGCTCCGTGTGGACGATCACGTCGACGATCTCCGGGTGGTCGCGGCGGATGCGCTCCTCGATCTCGCTCGCGCGCGCGTGCGCCTCGGCGAGAGCGCCCTCGGGCGCCATCGCGAGCGTGAGGAACGCAACGAGCCCGCGCTCGGTGGAGAGGAAGCGGAGCTCGCGCGGCTCGCTCCCGGTCGTCGCGCGCACGATCTCGCGGACCGCGGCCGACTCCGACTCGAGAGCGCCGTCTGGGACCGTGTGGACGGCCGCGGGCTCGGCGAGCGGCTCGAGATGGGTCTGGACGGCATCGATCTCGGGCACGACGGCGAGGATCTCACGCTCGACGAGCGTGGCGACGTCGTGCGCCTCGGCGAGCGTGAGCGATCCCGGGAGCTTGAGGTGGAGCGAGACCTCGGTGCCGTCGCCGACGCCGAGCACCGCGACGTTGTGCACCTCCCGTACCCCCGGCACGCGGAGCGCCGCCGCGAGCGCCCGCTCGGGGAGCCCGGCGCCGGCCTCGGCCGGCTCGACGTGGACGACGACGTCGCTTCCGGGCACCGCCCGCTCGACCGCCTCCTCGACCGCGTCGGCCGCCGCGTGGCCCTGACCGACGGCCGCGCCGGGCGGAACGCCGATGACGACGTCGGCGAAGTGCCGCCCGGCCGCCCGGCGCATGCGGAGCCGGAGTAGGCGTACATTCGGGTCGAGACCCTCGATCGCGCGCCGCGCCGCCTCGACCTCGTCGACGGGCGCCCGGTCCATGAGCACGTCGACGTTCTGGCGGATGAGGCGCCCCGCGGCACCCAGGACGAGAACGGCGACGAAGAGCGCGGCCACCGAGTCCCCTTCGGGATAGCCGGCCCGCGCGACGAGCAGGCCGACGAGCACGGCGGTCGAGCCGGCGAGGTCGCTCCCGAAGTGGAGCGCGCTCGCGCCGAAGGCCGGGCTCCGATACCGCCGTGCCGCCTGCCGCGACACGGCCGTGCGGCTCGCGTCGATGGCGATGACGACGCCGATGACGAGAAACGCGTACCAGGTCGCGTCCACCTCGGCGGTGCCTTCCACGAGGCGGCGGACAGCCGCGTAGGCGATGAAGAGCGAGATGACGACGAGGATCGACGCCTCGGCAAGCGCGGAGAGGTGCTCGGCCTTCCCGTGGCCGTAGGGGTGGCCGGGATCGGCGGGCCGTCCGGCGACGCCGACCGCGAAGAGCGTCAGGAGCGCCGCGACGAGGTCGGTGCCCGAGTGCGCGGCCTCGGAGAGGAACCCGAGGCTCCCCGTTGCGAGCCCCGTCGCGAGCTTGACCGCGATGAGGACGAGCGCCGCCCCGACCGAGACGAGGGCGATCCGACGCTGAGGGCTCATGGACCGACCCCCGGCCTCTGAGGCTTTGGAGCGAGCCGAAGGCGAGGGACGCTCACCGCCACAGGCTAACCTTGACCGCGGGTGACCGATCCTCCGGAGACCGGCGAGACCTACGCGGTGGTCTGCCCGCACTGCGGCCGGTCTTTCGAGGCCGTGCTCCTCGGAGGGGAGTCCGAGCGGAACCTCGGCTTCAAGTGCCCGCACTGCCGCCTCTTCGTCGCGTACAAGGCGGCCGTGCAGCAGGATCGCGTCGAGCCTTCGGGCTGACGCTAACGCTGGCCGTCTGGCCGCCGATAGAGAGAGCGTGTCCGTCGCGGCCCGCACCGCCGACCGCGTGCAGGCGCGCCGAGCCGCTCTCGCGCGCGCGGGATTCGGCACCGCCCCGCTCCTCGTCGCTCTCGTCGCGGCCAGCTTCGCCTTGCGCGCGGCGTTTGGATGGCTGCGCGCGACGCCGACCTTCTTCGCGGACGAGTACATCTATGCCGAGCTCGCGCGCTCGCTGGCCGAGAGCGGTCGGCCGCTGATTCGCGGCGTCTCGGCGAGCTTCCCCGCCCTCCTCCAGCCGCTCTTGACCGCACCGGCGTGGCTCGTCCACGACGTGGAGACCTCGTTCCGCCTCACGCAGACGGTCGGCGCGCTCCTCATGTCGCTCGCCGCCGTGCCCGTGTTCCTGCTCGCGCGCCGCCTCGGGCTCGACACCCGAATCGCCTTCGTCCTCGCCGTGCTCACAGTCGTGGTCCCGGACCTGGTCTACGCCGGCTGGGTCGTCGCGGAACCGGTCGCCTACCCGCTCGCGCTCGCCGCCGTCGCCGTCGGGACGGTCGCGCTGGCGCGGCCCCGGCCTCGCCTCCAGCTCTCGTTCCTCGCGTTCGCCGGCCTCGCCACCTTCGCGCGCGTCCAATTCGCTGTCCTGCCGCTCTGCTTCCTCGCCGCCGCCCTCATCATCGGCCTCCGCGAGCGCAGAGTGCGTGGAGCGCTGCGCGACCAGGCGCTCGTCCTCGCCGCGGTCGTTCTTCCTGCTCTCGCGTTTGTGGCCGTCGGCCCCGGCCGGGCGCTCGGCTTCTACGAAGGAGTCCTCGACCTCGACGTGGCCTCGGTCGCCGCGGTGAAGTGGTTCGGGACCGATGCGATGCTCCTCGCCTACGCCTCTGGGGTCGTGCTCGCTCCGGGCGCTGTCCTCGGGCTCTGGCTCGCACTCAGGCGGCCGCGCTCGCGCGAGGAGCTCGCCTTCGGCGCGCTCGCCCTTCCCGTCGTCGTGGCGCTTCTGCTCGAGGCGGCAGCCTACGGCCTCGGCGGCGGCCGCATCCAGGAGCGGTACTTCTTCTACGCCGTCCCGCTCGTTGGCATCCTCTTCGCCCTCTACGCCTCCAGGGGGTGGCCGCACCGGCTCCCCCACGTCGTCCTGGCCTCCGGGCTCGTCCTCCTTGCCGCCCGCGTCCCCCTCTCCGGCTATTCCGCCGCGGACGGGAAGACGAACGCGCCGACCCTCTTCGCCACCGCGCGGCTCGAGCAGGCGCTCGGGGACGTCGGGCTCGCGTCACTCGTCCTCGCGCTCGGCGTCACGGTGCTCGCCGGAGCGCTCGCCCTCGCGATGCGGCGACCGCACACTGCAACTCCGGTCGCGTTCGGCCTGGCCCTCGCCGTGTGCGTGACGACGTACACGGGCGCCGTCTCCTACAATCTCGCGAACGCCGAGCGGACGAGGAGCAACGTCCTCGGCGCCGACCCGTCCTTCGTCGACCGCTCGGGAGTCCAGGGCGTCGCCATGCTCCAGAGCCGAACGAGCGAGCGAGCGCTCGCCTCCGAGTACCTCTTCTGGAACCGCAGCGTCGACGCCGTCTACCTCCTCCCCGGCGCCCAGCCGCCGGACTCGTTCGCCGTCGCGCGCCTGACCGTGGCGCCCGACGGAACCCTCCTCGCCGGCGGCGAGCCGGTGACACGCCCGCTCCTCGCCGACGGGTACAGCGACACGATCCGCTTCCGGGGCTCCGAAGAGGTCGCCTCCTCGCCCGTCTACCGGCTCGTCCGCTCGTCCGGTCCGCAGCGGCTGGCCCTCTACGCGCCCGGGCGCTACGAGGACGGCTGGCTGGGGCTCCAGGGCAGCTTCCAGCTCTGGCCGGAGAACCCCGCGGAGGGGCTCGCGGGGACGCTCGCGTTCGGCCTGACGGCGCCCGCAGGGAGCCCCTCCGTGGCGGTGAGCTTCGAGGCCCCGGGCCGGCCCCCGCAGGAGGTCGTGGTCGCGTCCGGCCGGACGCGCGAGGTCTCCTTCCCGGTCTGCGCCGACGGGCCGTGGCGCGCGGACTTCACCGCGCCGTCCACGGGCTCCGTCGGCGGACGCATCGTCAGCGTGCAGACGTCCGAGCCGACGTACCGGCCCCACCCGGCCGCCTGCCCGTAGCCGCTACACGCAGTCCTTGAGACCTTGCGCTTCGGGGAGCGACTCGAGCTTCTTCAACGTGTTGTTCTCGATCTGGCGGATGCGCTCGCGCGTGACGCCGAAGGCGCGCCCGACCTCCTCGAGCGTCCGCGGCTGCTCGCCCTTGAGCCCGAAGCGAAGCTCGATCACCTTGCGCTCACGCTCGGGGAGCGACTCGAGCGCGCGATCGATGTCCTCGCGGCGGAGGTTCAACGAGGCGGAGTCGAAGGGGGACTCGGCCGCGTCGTCCTGGACGAAGTCGCCGAGCTCGGACTCCTCCTCCTCGCCGATGGGCTTCTCGAGCGAGACCGGGAGCTGGGCCATCCGCAGAATTTCCCTGACCTCCTCGGTCGTGATCTCGAGCTCGGCAGCGATCTCGTCGGGCCGAGGCTCGCGCCCGAGGCGCTGGACGAGCTGGCGCTCGATGTGCACGACCTTGTTCAGCTTCTCGACCATGTGCACCGGAATGCGGATCGTCCGCGCCTTGTCGGCGATGGCCCGGGTGACGGCCTGGCGGATCCACCAAGTGGCATACGTCGAGAACTTGAAGCCCTTGCGGTAGTCGAACTTCTCCACGGCACGGATGAGTCCGAGCGAGCCCTCCTGGATCAGGTCGAGGAACGAGAGGCCCCGGCCCAGGTAACCCTTGGCGATCGAGACGACGAGACGGAGGTTCGCCTCGATCATCTGGGTCTTGGCGCTCATGTCGCCGCGCTCGATGCGCTTGGCGAGCGTGACCTCCTGGTCGGCCGTGAGCAGCGGCACGTTCCCGATCTCGCGGAGGTAGAGCCGGAGCGAGTCGAGCGACGGCTCGACCGTGAGGTCGAGCTTCGGCACCTTCTCCTCCTCGGCAAGTGCCGGCTGTTCATGCGGCGGGGCCTGGTGCTCGAGGCCCTCCATCAGCTCGATGCCGTGGTCGATCAGGTAGGTGTAGAACTCCTCGATCTGCTCCTTCGTGAGGTCGACTTCCTCGAGCCCCGCGACGATCTCGTCGTAGGTGAGGAAACCCTTGTCCTGTCCCTCGGCGACGAGCTTGTGCAGCTCCTCGATGTCGGGAAGAGAGATGTCGACCTGGAGCATTGGCCTCGCCTTTCTCGTTACCTGTGCAACGTAGTCGTTGATGGAACGAAAAGAGCCGGCGAGATCCCACTCGTCCCCCGGCTCACAGGCACATCCGGCCGCGGATTCTACATCGCCTGTGGAAAAGCGGTAGGGAGATTTTCACCCGGCGGCCGAGACCGTGCCCACGATCTCGCCCCGACTGTTCCGGAGCGGTCGCTGGGCCAGCTCGTGAATCCCGAGCACGACGCCGGCCGCGGCGTACACGGCCCTGTAGGCTCCGTCCTCGACCTTGAGGGCGACGCCGGCACCGTCGGGCAGCCCGGCGCAGAGCACGCCTTCGGCACCGCGCTTGGCGACTGCGCGTGGAAGCGCGCGCATGACGAGCGTGTCCACCGCCCCGGGTCCGCCCACGAGCTCCGGATGCCCAGTCATCGCGCGAACGACCACGTCCGCGCCCGGCGGCTCGCCGCGGGCCAGCCCGGCGAAGAGCCGGGCCATCTCGATGAGCGAGAGCGCGAACGTCGGCACCCCGCAGCCGTCGACGGCGGTCTCGATCTCGGCCGGCGGCCGCCCCACCGCCTCCGCCAGCAGCCCTAGCATCTCCTGCTGGAGGGGGTGTTCCAAGAGCCGGTAGCCGGCAGGGTCCCACCCGCGCGCGCGAGAGAGAAAGAGAAAGCCCGCGTGCTTGCCCGAGCAGTTGTGCCGAAGGCGCGACCCGTGCTCGACCCCGCACTCGAGGTCATCCGTCGAGGCACCGGCCCGCTCGAGGAGGGAGCGGACGGCGACAAGCTGGTCGGGCCGCGCCTCGTGGGAGGCGCACGCGATGGCCAGCTCCTCCTCCGGCAGGCCGAACGGCACGAGCGGGAGGGCCTGGAACGGCTTCGCCGCCGAGCGGACGAAGGAGACGAGGTCGGGGTTCCCCCAGGCTTCGGTCACCTCGCCATCGCGGACGAGCACCGCGTCCGCCCGGTGGCGAGACTCGACGAGCTCCCCGCGGGTCACGGCTACCCTGATCGCGTCCACGAGGAGTAACTATTCCCGAGTTTCCTGAGGTGGAGGCGGCGCGGCGGACGCTCGACGGCCTCGTCGGGCGCTCGCCCGTGGCCAAGGCCGGGCCGGCTCACGTCGCCACGCTGAAGACGTTCGACCCCCCGCTCGCCGCGCTCGAGGGCCGGCGGCTCGCCGGGGCACGGCGCCGCGGGAAGCATCTGCTGTTCCCGACCGAGGACGGCGGGCTCGTCCTGCACGTCCACCTGATGAGCGCCGGGCGCATCCGCTTTCTCGAGCCCGGGGCGAAAGGCCCGAAGACTCCGGCGTTCCGCCTCGTGCTCGAAGACGGCGGAGAGCTCGTCCTCACGGAGGCCGGCGCGAAGAAGCGGGCCCGCGTCGGCGTCTACCGCCCGGAGGAGCTCGAGGCCGAGCTCGCCCATCTCGGCCCCGAGGCGGACGAGATCGACGCGGAGCGGCTCGGCGAGATCCTCCGGCGCGAGAGCCGCCGGCTCCATCCCTTCCTCCGCGATCAACGCGCGCTCGCCGGCATCGGGCGGGCCTGGTCGAACGAGATCCTCAACCGCGCACGCCTCTCGCCCTACTCGCTGACGACCGAGCTCGATGGCGATGAGGTGGAGCGGCTGGCGGAGACGATCCGCGAGACGCTCGCCAAGGGGCTCGAGCTCCGCCTGCGCGGAGCGTCCGACGCGAAGGCCCACCGCGTCCACGACCGGCTCGGGCGGCCGTGTCCGAACTGCGGGACGCCGATCGCCCGGGTCGACTTCGAGGAGCACACGATCTACTACTGCCCGGAGTGCCAAACGGCCGGGCGCGTGCTCAAGGACCGGCGCCTTTCGCGGCTCCTCCGCTAGGAGTCACCGCTGGGCAGCGAGATCACGAGCGTCTCCTCGCGGGCCTCGAGCGAGCCGCCCAGGGCTCGGATCAGGAGCGCGGCGGCAGGCGCGGCGAGCTCCCTCGCCTCCTCACCGAGGACCACCGGCCGCGCGCTCCCGCTCAGCGGCGAGAGCCCGAGCTCCGGGCCGCGAACGGCGAGCTCGACGGTCTCGTAACCGCCGAAGCGGGCGGCCGCGCGGGCGAGGTGTGCGAGTGCCCGCGCCGTCGGCTCGGGGTCGACCTGCACGGGGCCGCCCTCCCCGGCGACGGCAACCCGGCCTTCCTCGAGCTTCGCGGCCGCCTCCCGGGCGAGCTCGAGGGAGTCCCTCTCGACGAGGGGCGGGTCGTAGCGGCCCGCCTCGATCCGTGCCACCAGCCTGAGCTGGTCGACGAGTTCGTCGATCTGTGCCGACGCGGCGCCGATCATCTCGACGTACCGCGGTGCCGGCGCCTCGAGTGGGAGCTGCTCGAGCGTCCGCGCGAAGCCGTAGACCGTGGCGAGCGGCGTCAGGATGTCGTGGCAGGCGACCGAGACGAGCTCGGCGAATTGGCTGTCGTTCCTCACGTCACGGGGCTGCTACGTTTCGCCGCGTGGAGCGGAGACTAACGGGAACGGCGGATCTGCAGGCTTCCCTCCCCGACGTACAGCTCGGCCTCTCCCGGGCGGGCGTGACCGGGGTGCAGAAGGCCGTGCGCATGCAGCACCGGGGCCGGGACGCACTGGTCTCGGCCGAGATCGACTGCTTCGTCGACCTCGACCCGGCTCGGAAGGGCGTGCACATGTCGCGCTTCCCGGAGCTCTTCGAGGAGGCGATCGACGAGCTCGTGATCGGCGAGATGCTCCTCGTCGAGCGCCTCGCCGAGCACATCGCGGCCCACATCGTCGAGCGCCAGGACGCCCTGCGCGCCGAGGTGCGCATCGCGGCGCGCTACCCGATTGAGCGCTCGACGCCGGTCACGGGCCTGCGCACCCAGGAGCTCGTCACGCTCCTCGGGCTCGCGGCCGCTTCGCGCAAGGCGTCGCGCCGGCTCGTAGGAGTCGAGGCGACGGGAATCAACGCGTGCCCGTGCGCACAGGGCCTCGTCCGCGACCAGGCGGTCGAGCGGCTCGGCGATGCGGGGTTCGAGGACGCGGACGTCGAGCGGATCCTGGAGCTCGTCCCGCTCGCCACGCACAACCAGCGCGGCCGCGGGACGCTCTACCTCGGCACCGAGCTCCGGCTCGACGCCGAGGATCTCGTCGAGCTCGTCGAGCGCTCGATGAGCTCGCCTGTCTACGAGCTCCTGAAGCGGCCGGACGAGCTCTTCGTCGTCGAGCACGCGCACCTCTCCCCCCGCTTCGTCGAGGACTCGGTGCGGCTGATGGTCAAGGGGGCGCTCGAGGCCTACGCCGAGCTGGAGGACGACGACTTCGTCCTCGCCCGCCAGGTCAACTTCGAGACGATCCACAACCACGACGTGCTCGCAGAGCGCTTCGGGACGGTCGGAGAGCTGCGCGGCGAGCTCGCAAACGGCGGGCACTCCGCCCGCCACACCGAGCTCAGCGACTGGCTACGGGCCGTCTAGGGGCCCCACCCCTCCCAAGTAACAGTGTGTTCCTTGATGGCCTGTGCCCTCTAGGCGCAGGGCGGCGGTCGATAGCCGGCTCGCGCAGGCTCGAAGCGCACCTCCAGCCCCCGTCCGACGAAGACGGCCTCGTCGCTTCCCACCAAGGTGATCACACCGCGTTCGGCATTGCCCCAGTCGGGAGGCGGGACAGCCTTCTTGACCGGGACCCAGTAGCGACCGTCGAGGTACGCCGCCTCGATGCCGCAGTGGACGAACAGGGAGTACCGGTATTCCACCCCCTCTTGCGCCCCGACGGCGCACGGCACGGCGTTCACCTCCGGTCCGCAGACCTGATCGACGCCCGGCGGCGCGTCGGGCCACCAGGCACAGCCGGAGAGTCCGAGGGCCGCGACTACGGCGACAGCTCGCCTCATACCCGTTTCGATTGGAGCGGCCCGCCCGAGGTTAGGGAGGTCTCGCCCGGCCGGCGGAGCTTGATCTTGTGCTCCTCGCCGGCGGCGAGCCGTCTGATGTTCGTTCGGTGCAGGACGACGATCGCGAGTGCCGCTCCGGCCGTGAAGGCGAGCACGGGCCACGAGGCGCCGAAGAGGAGCGCCCAGAGGGGGAGCGAGATCGCGGCGACGATCGACGCCACCGAGGCGTAGCGCGTCAGGAAGAAGACGATGAGCCAGACGCCGGCCGCCACGAGCGCGGCGAAGGGGGCAAGGGCGAGCGCGACGCCGCCCGTCGTCGCCACCGTCTTCCCGCCGCGCGCAAAGCGGAGGAAGAGCGGCCGCCAGTGACCGACCATGGCGGCGACACCCGCGAGGACGGCGACGAGGTCGCCCCCGAGCCAGAGCCCCAGGAGCGCCGCGACCGCGCCCTTGGCGACGTCCAGGATCGCCACGGCAAGCCCCATCTTGAAGCCCAGCACGCGCCAGACGTTCGTCGCGCCCGTGTTGCCGCTCCCCAGCGTCCGGATGTCCACGCCCCGGAGGACGCGCGGCAGCCAATAGCCCCACGGCATGCTGCCGAGCACGTAGCCGCCGGCGATGAGGAGCGCGTCGCTCAGAGCCGTTGCCTAGATGCCGTACCGGACGATCCAGTCGTTGACGACGTCCCAGTCGAGGTTCCCTAGGAACGCGTCGATGTAGGAGCTGCGATCGGTCTGGTAGTCGAGGAAGTAGGCGTGCTCGTACACGTCGAGCGCCACGAGCGGTGTCGCGTTCCAGATCGGGAAGGTGTTCTGCGCATCACCGACGTAGTTGAAGAGCCGCTGCTCGTCCCAGTCGTACGCCGTCCAGGCCCAGCCCCGGCCGGCCATGCCCGACGCTCTCAGGTCGGCGCGCCAGGCCTCCGCGCTCCCGAAGTCGCGCTGGATGAGCTCGCCGATCGCACCGTCGGGGTCGCCCCCGCCGCCGCCGAGGTGCTCGAAGTAGATCTCGTGGTTCTTGACGCCGCCGATCGCGAAGGAGAGATCCACCTTCAGCGCCCGCACGTCGGAGTAGACCTGGTTGGCCGCGGCGAGATCGACCTCGCCGAGCTTCCGCAGGATCTCGTTCCGCTTCGCCACGTAGCCCTGGTAGAGCTTGTAGTGCGCCTCGACCGAGGCACGGGAGATGCCGTCCATCTCGAGGAGCACGGGCTTGAGCTCACGCGCCGCGATCTCCTCTCGGTTGAAAGCCAAGCTCGTCATGCCAGCCTTTCCGTCGACTCGGTTGTGCGCGCGGGAGCTTATCGTTCCGCAGGTGAGCGACTCTCGCGCTGCACTCGTCACCGGCGGGACCGGTCGCGTCGGAAGCGCGGTCGCCGCCCAGCTCCAGGCGGACGGCTTTCGCGTCCTCGCGGCCGGCCGGCGGGACGGCGACCTCGCCGACCCCGGCGCGGCCCGGGCGCTCGTCGAGCGGGCGGCCGCCGAGCTCGGCGGCCTCGACCTCGTCGTTCACGCGGCGGCAGAGGGCTTCGCGCCGAAGGCGGTCGCGGACGTGAGCGAGGCGGACTGGGACGCCGCCTTCGGGGCGGGGGCGAAGGGCGCCTTCTTCGTCGCGCAGGCGGCCGCCCCGCACCTTCGCACCTCGAGCCTGGGTCTCCTCGTCCTCGTCGAGGACGTCGCCGCCTACCAGCCCTGGCCGTCCTTCGCTCCCCACTGCGCGGCGAAGGCGGCCGAGGCCATGCTGACGCGGGTGCTCGCCCGCGCTCTCGGCCCGGAGGTGCGGGTCTGCGGCGTCGCGCCCGGACCCGTCGCGGTCGACCCGGGGCAGGAGGAGCGGCGTGCGGCTGAGACCGTCCTCGGCCGCGTGGGCTCTCCCGAGGACGTCGCGGAGGCCGTCGCCTACCTCGTGCGGGCGCCCTTCGTGACCGGCGCGTCGCTCGTCGTGGACGGCGGCCGGCTTCTTCGCTGACCTCAAAAGCCCCTGCAAGAAACCAGTTCGGGGTTGTGTTTCGTATCCCGTCTCGGTATGTCTGTCGCCGTGGCCACCGCGGAGAGCGATTCCCGGCTCATCCAGCGCGTCGCCGGCGGCGACCGGGACGCGTTCACGGAGCTGTACCGGCGCTTCGCCCGGCCGGTGCTGGGGATGGCCATGCGCCAGCTCGGGGACAACGGCCGCGCGGAGGAGGCCGCGCAGGAGACGTTCGCCGCCGTCTGGCGCTCGGCCCGGAGCTACCGGCCCGAGCGCGGCTCCGCGTCGGCGTGGCTCTACGCGGTCGCCCGCCATGCGATCATCGACCGCGCCCGCCAACGGCGCGAGCCGGCGGTAGAAGTCCCGGAGGAGGCCTCCTCCGAGGCGGGACCCGACGAGCAGGCCGAAGGCGCGTGGCTCACGTGGCGCGTGCACAGTGCGCTCGAGCAGCTGCCGGAGCGGGAGCGGGCCGTGCTCGAGCTCGCCTACTGGAGCGGCCTCTCGCAGGCGGAGATCGCCAGCTACCTCGACGTCCCGCTCGGCACTGTCAAGACGAGGACGCGAACCGGGCTCGCCCGCCTGGCAGGCCTCCTCGACGAGGTGAGGCCGTGAGAGAGCCTCCCGACCTCCACGAGCTCGTCGGCGGGGACCTGCCTCCGGAGGAGCTCGAGCAGCTCAGCCGCGCGGACGCGCTCCTCCGCAGCGTCCCGGCGCCCCCGCACGAGGTGCCGCCGTCGCTCACCCAGGCCGTCGCCGAGGTCTCGCTCGCCCCGCGCCCGCGGGCGCGTCGCCGGCTCGAGCTCGCGCTCGTCTTCGGCGCGCTCGTCGCTGCGCTCTCCTTCGGGATCGGCCGCTGGACGGGCGCGGAGAGCTTCGATGCCGCCTATGCGATCACGATGGAGCCGACCGAGAGCGCACCCGGCGCGGCGGCCGTGGTCGAGGTCGGCGAGCGCGACGAGGAGAGCGGGAACGTCGAGCTCATGCTCGAGGTCTCAGGCCTTCCGCCCCCTGCGGGAGACGAGTACTACGCGCTCTGGCTCGAGCAGGACGGCGAGTGGGCCGCCACCTGCGGTTACTTCTCCGTCGGCGAGGGCGAGACGACCGTGCGCATGACAGTCTCGTACGAGTTCCGTGACTTCGACTCGTGGGTGATCTCGGGCGGCACGCGCACCGACGAGCCGCCGCCGCTCCTCGTGGCCGAGATTCCCGCGGCCTAGCCGGGCGGCTCGTAGAGACGGTTTCCACGCGCGCACGCGGCGGCGCGCTCGAGGAGCAGCTCGCGCTCGCGATCGTTTCGCGTGAGCGCTGCGGCGCGCTCGAACTCCGCACGTGCCTCGACGAAGCGGCCGACCTTGGCGAGGAGGTCGCCGCGGACGCTCGGCAAGAGGTGGTAGCCCTCGAGCGACGGCTCCGTGGTCAGCACATCGACGAGCTCGAGGCCCTCCGCTGGTCCGAACGCCATCGCGAGCGCGACCGCACGATTCAGCTCCACGACGGGGGACGGCGCGAGCTGGGCGAGCGCATCGTAGAGGGCCGCGATGCGCGCCCAGTCCGTCTCCGCCGGGGTACGCGCTCGAGCGTGGCACGCGGCGATCACAGCCTGGAGCGTGTAGGGGCCGAGCGCGCCGCCGAGCCGCTCGGCACGATCGAGCGCCGCGAGACCCCGACGGACGAGGAGGTGATCCCAGCGCGCGCGGTTCTGATCGCGCAAGAGGATTGGCTCTCCCGACGGCCCGACGCGCGCCCGCAGGCGCGACGCCTGGATCTCCATCAGCGCGACGAGACCGTGGACCTCGGGCTCCTTCGGCGCGAGCTCGGCCAGGATGCGGCCGAGACGGAGCGCATCCTCGCAGAGCGCAGGCCGGACCCAGTCCTCACCGGCCGTCGCCGAGTAGCCCTCGTTGAACACGAGATAGACGACCTCGAGCACCGACTCGAGGCGGGCGGTGAGCTCGTCTCCGCGGGGGACCTCGAAGGGGACGCGCGCCTCGGCGAGCGTCCGCTTGGCCCGGACGATTCGCTGGGCGACAGTCGGCTCCGGGACGAGGAACGCACGAGCGGTCTCCTCGGTCGTCAGGCCTCCGAGCAAGCGGAGCGTGAGGGCGACGCGCGCCTCGGTTGAGAGGATCGGATGACAGCACATGAACACGAGGCGCAGGAGGTCGTCGCCGATGTCGTCGTCGATCGCGGCGTCGAGATCCGGCACGGCCATCTCGAGCTGGGCCTCGAGCTCGCGACCGAGCTCCTCGTGCTTGCGCTCGAGGCGCTCGTTTCGGCGAAGCAGGTCGATCGCACGATGCTTCGCCGTGGCCATGAGCCAGGCGCCCGGATTGTCCGGGACGCCCGACTCTGGCCACTGCTCGAGCGCGGCGACGAGAGCATCCTGCGCAAGCTCCTCGGCAAGACCGACGTCGCGCACGATCCGCGCGAGACCGGCGATGAGCCTGGCCGACTCGATCCTCCAGACAGCGTCGATCGCACGATGCGTATCGGAGACCGTCATTGCATCAACCAGAGCATCTTCCTCGCCGATGCAAGACCGATGCGCGCGCAACGACTACTACTTCGCGGCCACCTGCGCGCGTAGGCGCTCCTCCTGCTCCCTGAGCTCGGGAGTGAGCTCGGCGCCGAAGTCCTCCGCCTCGAACACCTGGCGAATCTCGACCTCGGTTTCGTCGAAGGGAGCGCGCTTGAGCCATTCGATCGCCTCTTCCTTCGACTTCACCTCCCACAGCCAGAAACCGGCGATCAACTCCTTCGTCTCGGTGAAGGGCCCGTCGATCACGGTGCGCTTCCCTCCAGAGAACTTGACGCGCGCGCCCTTCGAGCTCGCGTGGAGTCCCTCGCCCGCCAGCATCACGCCGGCGTTGACCAGCTCCTCGTTGTACTTCCCCATCGCGGCAAGGATCTTCTCGTCCGGGAGGACGCCCGCTTCAGAGTCCTCGTTGGCCTTGACCAGCACCATGAATCGCATCGTTGTGCCTCCTTTTGGCTTCGGGTTCCTGGGCTCCGGTCGGTCTCGACCGGCTGAACCCCGTTTCTACTTACACGTCGAACGAGGCTCGACGAAATCGACAAAGAGCGGCGACGGCTTCGAAACGGCCTCTCAGGGCGCGACGCGGCCCGCGTCGACGAACGCCTGGTAGGTCACCGGCATCTCCTCGGCGAGGAAGCGCTCGCAGGCGTCGGCGTAGCGCCGGATCTCCCGCTGCGCGGTCTCCGCAGCGCGCAGCGAGACGAAGTTCATGAGCGAGCGCGCGTTGACCGTCCAGTAGAACTCGGTGTAGGAGCCCACGGGCATCACCGCGCGCGCGAGCTCGCGGGCGACCCCCATCTCGACGAGCCGCTCGTACGCGGCGTAGGCGGTCTCGTAGACGGCGCGAAGCTCCTCGCGGGTGGTCTCCGCCACCTCGGGTTCGACCTGCTCGAAGGAGTACGCGCCCGGCTTCCCAACCTGCGTCCGCACGTCCTCCGCGTCCGGAACGTAGAACTCGTCCGTCGCCTTCGCGTAGCGCATGCTGAACTCGTTGAAGGAGCCGATGCGATGGCGGAACCACTCCCGCGCAATGAAGATCGGCGCGCGGATGTGGAAGCGGAACGCGTTGTGCTCGAAGGGTGTCCCGTGCGACTGGCGGAGCAGGAAGCGGATCAGCCCGTGATCCGAGTCGTCCATCTCCTCCTTGCGGCGGGCGAAGCTGACGCGGGCGGCGTTGACGACTGAGAGGTCGCTCGCCATCGCCTCGTCGAGCCTGACGAAGCCGTGGTCGAGCACCTCGATCGTGTGGCTTTCGGGGACGACCGGGGACGCGACGCTCACGAGAATCGAGTCTATCGGCCCGCCCTGCCGGAACCGATCCCTTCAGTAGAGTGAGATGAGACAAATGCGGCAAGCGGGATCACCGGTGAGAATCCTGGCGCTTACAGCTTGCCTCGCTGCGGGCCTGGTCACCTTCGCGGGAACGGCGGGAGCGCAGACCCCCCGGGCGCTCCCGACACTGGCGCCGGCGCCGAGCGATGCGCTCACCGAGGCGCTCGAGACCGGTGAGCTGACAGAGGCCGAGTACGCGCTAGAGCGCGCGCGAAGCCTCTTCCAGCTCGTGCGGGTTCGGCGGGAATTCGGTGCAGTCGCCCGGCCGGGGCCGCGAGACGCGACCCTCATCCTCCGCGACCTCGCAGCACGGACGCGCGAGCTCTCGGGAGCGGAGCGCGCCGTCGCGGAGCGGATCCTCGCCAGGCCGACGGACAACCGCAGCGTCCCGATCGGGACCCGCTACACGGTCGCCTCGGAGTTCACGTGTGGAGCGGACATCTGCGTCCACTGGGTGGAGAGCACGGCGGACGGCGTGGCTCTCACGGACACGACGCCCGCGAACGGCGTCTGGGACTGGATCGACACGGTCCGGGCGACCTGGGAGAACGCCTGGAGCGAGGAGATCGACACGATCGGCTACCGTGAGCCCCTCGACGACTCCTCCTCCAACCAGACGGACGGGCCGGCCGGCGGGAACAAGCACAAGCTCGACGTGTACGTCGCCGACCTCGGCGACGACGCCGTCTTCGGCTTCTGCACGAGCGACGACCCGAACGCCAACGTCCCCACCATCTACTCTGTCTCGGCCTACTGCGTCGTCGACAACGACTACTCGGCGAGCCAGTACGGGATCGACCACACCGCGCAGGAGTTCCTCGAAGTTACGTCGGCGCACGAGTTCAACCACGCCTCCCAGTTCTCCTACGACTGGCTCGACGACTACTGGCTCCTCGAAGGCACTGCCACGAACATGGAGGAGACTGTCTATCCGGACGTCAACGACAACGTCACCTTCCTCGAGCTCTGGAGCCCGCTGTCGAGACCGGGCTCGCCCCTCGACCGCGGGGGTACGGGAGACTCGGAGTACGGCTCGTGGATCTTTTGGCGCTTCCTCCAGGAGACGATCGCCGGCGACGATCCAGGCATCGTCCGCGAGATCTGGGAACGGGCCGACGCAGCTTTCCCCGGCGTCTCCGCGGACGACTACTCGCTGCTCGCAGTCAAGAACGAGCTGACGGATCGGGGACTCGTCTTCCGCGACGTCTTCGCGCAGTTCGGCACGGCCAACCGCCTGCTCGACTACTCGGACGCCGCGACCGCCGGCTACCCCCTGCCGCCCCGGACAGCCGCCTACGGGGTCGGGCCGGGCAACCCGGTCATCCGCTGGAGGTCGTGGACGATCAACCACCTCGCTACGCGTTTCTTCTCCTTCACGCCGGGGAGCGCCAGCCCCACGGACGGGCGGCTACGAGTCGAGGTGCGGCTGCCAGAGCACGGCGCGCGCGCGACCGTCATCGTCCTCTACACGGACGACTCGGTCGAGATCCGACAGCTCAACCAGGGCGCGTCGGGGTACGCCCGCTGGGGCAGCCCCTTCGGACGCGGAGACGTGAAACGCGTCGAGGTCGTCCTCTCGAACGGCAGCACGCGCACAGCCTCGTGCTGGACGTTCCCGGGGCCGCCCTCGTACTCCTGCTTGGGCCGTTCGCTCGACGACGGCCGCGTGTTCAAGCTGCGGGCGCAGCTCGTCCCGTGACCCTAGGAGGGCCGGCGCTACAGCCGGCCCGCCGCCACGATCCGCTGGAGGAACTGCTGCGTCCGCGGCTCGCGCGGCGCCGTGAAGATCTGCTCCGGATCGCCCTCCTCGAGGATGACCCCCTCGTCGAGGAAGCACACCCGGTGGGCGATGTCGCGCGCAAAGCTCATCTCGTGCGTGGCGATGAGCATCGTCATCCCGGACTCGGCGAGCTCCCGGATGACGCTCAGCACCTCGGCGACGAGCTCGGGGTCGAGCGCGCTCGTCACCTCGTCGAGAAGCATGAGCTCCGGCCGCATCGCCAGCGCGCGCACGATCGCCACCCGCTGCTGCTGGCCGCCCGAGAGCCGGTCGGGATAGTCGCCCGCCCGGTCGGCGAGCCCGAAGCGGCCGAGGAGCTCGCGGGCCTCAGCCTCGGCCTCCGCCCGTGACGCCCCGAGCGCGCGGATCGGGCCGAGCGTCACGTTGCGGAGCACTGTCATGTGCGGGAAGAGGTTGAATGCCTGGAAGACGATGCCGACCCTGCGGCGCACCCGGTCGACCTTCACGCCGGGCGCGGTGATCTCGTCGCCCCCGAGGACGATCCGCCCCTGGTCGATCGGCTCGAGCAGGTTGACGCAGCGGAGGAGCGTCGATTTCCCCGAGCCGGACGCGCCGATCAGGCAGACGACGTCGTGGGGCTCGAGCGCGAGGTCAATGCCTTTCAGGACCTCGTGCTTGTCGAAGGACTTATGGACCCCCTCGAGGAGAAGAGCCGGCGCCGCGGTCATCGCGCACCCGCGGCCGCGAGCTGGCGCCGGCGGTCGCGCGCGACGAGCCAGTCCGTGAGCCGCGCGAGAGGGATCGTGAGGAGGATGAAGATGATCGCCGTCACGACGTACGGCGTGTAGTTGAAGGTGTTGGCCGCCTCGATCTGCGACTGCCGGAACGCCTCCACCACCCCGAGGAGCCCGACGAGAGCCGTGTCCTTCTGGAGGCCGATGAAGTCGTTCAAGAGCGGGGGGACGACGCGCCGCACGGCCTGCGGGAGGATGACGAAGCGGAGGGCCTTGGCGCGCGACAGACCGAGCGAGCGTGCCGCGGCTTCCTGGCTCGGGTGTACCGACTCGATCCCGGCCCGATAGACCTCGGAGACGTACGCCGAGTAGACGAGCACGAGGGCGACGACGCCCCAGAAGAGCGGGTCGATCGGAATCCAGGAGAGCCCGAGGGCCGGCGCACCGAAGCCCAGCATGTAGATGACGAGGATCGTCGGAACACCGCGGAAGAAGTCCGCGTACACGACCGCAAGAGCGCGCAGAGGGAAGAACACCGGCCCCGGAAGGCCGCGGAGGATCGCGATCAGGAGCGCGAAGGGAAGAATGAAGGCTTCCGCGACGAGAAAGATCTTGACGTTGAGGAGGAACGCCTCGGGGATCACCTCGAGCGACTCCCTGAAGACCTCTCCGTCGAAGAACGCCCGCTTGACGGCCGGCCACCCCGGCGCGTTCGTCACCAAGAGGACGACGACGACCGCGAAGACGATCGTGCTTCCGAGCGCGATCAGGGTGCTCCGCCTCCCGGATGCGGCGGAGGCTCTCAACTGGGCGCTACTCGAGGATGGGAGGAGCCGAGGTCTCGATCCACTCCTGCGCGAACTGGTCGATCGAGCCGTCTTCGCGGAGCGCCGCGATGGCCTCGTTGACGCAGTCGCGGAGTGAGTTCCCCTCCTCGAAGAGGAGGCCGAAATACTCCGGCCCTGCGGGCAGCCGGCCGACGGCCGTCGCATTCGGAACTTGCACGCCCGTGATGTAGCCGGTGCTGGGGAAGTCGACGACGATGCCGTCGACCTGCTTGTTCTTTAGGGCCGAAATCGCGTCGTTGTTGTTGTCGAAGACGGCCGGATCCTGGCTCGGCTGGATCGTGTTCACGATCGCGTCGTAGCTCGTCGTCCCGACCTGGGCGCCGAGCTTCGCGTCCTGGAGGTCGGCGAGCGAGGCCGCGTCCGCGAACTCCGACGACTTGAGCGTCACGACCGCCTGCTCGACGTCGTAGTAGGAGTCGCTGAAGTCGACAGCCTCGTTGCGCTTCTCCGTGTAGGACACCTGGTTGATGTCGAAGTCGAAGGCCTTCGGGCCCGGCTTGAAGGAGTTGTTGAAGGGAACGACGACCCAGCGCACCTCGTCGTCGCTGAAGCCGAGCTGCTCGGCGACCGCGTAGGCGACCGCCGCCTCGTAGCCGTCGTGGGTCGGCTCGCCGGTGGGATCCCACGGCTCGCCCTCGGCGGTCTGGAACCAGGGCGGGAAGGCGGGGTTGTCCGTCCCCATCGTGAGCGACCCCGGGGTGACGAGGTTGAGCTGATCCTTCGCGCAGGGATCCGGCTCCGCTGCGCCGGTGTCGGCCGCCTCGGTCGGCGGCGTCGCCTCGGGCTCGGCCTCGTCGTCGTCGCCCCCGCACGCCGCGACGCCGAGGAGTCCGACGAGGAGCAGGAGTGCGATTGCCTTGCGCATGGGGGGAAGCGAGCCCGCGAGGACGCCGAGACTACCAGACGGGACAGGGCAGGCTGAGCCGCGCGGCGCGGCGCTCGGCCACGGGACGCCGCTTGACACTAAAGGTGCAGAGGTTTTGAATGGCGTGGTGGTTTCTGCGGCAAAGGAGGGGGTGCCGCCCACGGCCGGGACGAGCGTGAGCTGTCACACAGGTTGTTTGCCGGACTGTTTTGGGCACCCTTCATCCATCTCGAGGAGGTGCTCTTCCTTGGCAGGCCGATTCAGAAGGTTGACGTTGCTCCTGCTCGCCGCGCTGACCGTGGCACTCGGGTCGGCGGGCACAGCGGGGGCGCAGCTGACGCCCCCGTGGTGCGGGACGCCGATGCCCGACGCGGCGGCGAACCTTCCGGACGGGTCGCTGCCGACCGACCCGGTCGGGAGCTTCCCGCACATCCCCTACTACGCCATCGGCTGCACGCTCGACCAGATCGCGGCGCAGTCGAACGGCCGCATGACCGTCGAGGTCATCGGCCAGTCCGCGCTCGGACGCGACCTGTACGGAGTCGTCATCAACGCCCTCGACACGCCCGAGCAGCAACGGGACTTCAACCGCTGGCAGGCGATCCGCGAGCTCGCGCTCGAGGATCCGGCGCAGGCTCAGGCGCTGCTTACGCAATGGGGCGACGACGTCAAGGTCCCGGTGTTCAATCAGAGCGGGATCCACGGGAACGAGTACGAGGGCGTCGAGTCGAACATGCAGCTCATCAAAGAGCTCGCCACGACCCCGTACGGAGTCGATCCCAAGATCGACGCCTACCTGGATCACATGATCCTCATCTTCAACGTGATCCAGAACCCCGACGGCCGCATCGCCGGCACACGGGCCAACGGGAACGGATTCGATCTCAACCGCGACTGGCTGACGCAGTCGCAATCGGAGGATCAGGCGTCGGTCGCGCTCCAGCAGATCTGGCTCGCGCCGGAGGCGCTCGATCTGCACGGCTACGTGACGCCGACGCTGATCGAGGCGACGACGAAGCCACATGCCCCCCAGATCGAGTACGACCTCTACCTCGAATGGAATCAGCGCCGGTCTGATGCAAACGAGGCCGGCCTCGCGGCCGTTGGTCTCGGCACCACGCGCCCGATCAACGATTGGTGCCCGGAGGCGGACTTTCCGCAGCCGAACGGCCTCTGTCTGGACGGGAGCGTGCCCGGCCCGGCCGTCGCCGAGGGCTGGGACGACTGGGGGCCCTTCTACACGGGCCAGTACGCCCAGCTGACGGGCTTCGACTCGTCCACGGTCGAGATGTGCAACCGGACCGACTTCGCCTGCGGGCTACCGGGAAGCACCACGCATCAGCGCGGCCGCCTGGGCGCGTACCTCGCCCAGCGGGTCGTGACGTTGTCGACCATGGACTTCGCCATGGACAACCGCAACGAGTTGCTCGACACCCAGATGGAGGTGTATCGGCGGGGTGTCACCGGCGCGGCTCGCCCGGCGTGCTGCCCGCCTCCGTTCGACGTGAACAACAACTGGATGACGGAGTACCCGAAGGCGGAGGTGATCCCGGTCGGCAAGGGCCAGCGGAGCGACGCCGAGGCCAACCGCCTCGTCGAGTGGCTCCTGCTGAACGGCATCGAGGTTCACGAGCTCCTCACGGAGGTCAAGGTCGGCGGTCAGAAGGTCGAGAGAGGGTCGTACGTCGTCTGGATGAATCAGGCCCTGCGTGGCCTGGCGGACTCGGCGCTGTCGGTCGGTGACGACATCTCCGCGAGCATCAGCCGGCTCTACGCCCCTCCGGGAGCGTGGAGCCACGGCTACCTGTGGGGCGCCGACACCGTCGAGATCCCGAGCGACGCTCAGTTCTCGCCGAGGACGCGCGAGGTCACGACGCCGAACAAGCTCAAGGGCGGCGTCGAGCCCGGCAAGGCCCAGGCCTACGCGCTCGAGGTCGATTCGCCGACCGCCGTGCGAGCGCTGAATGTGCTCATCGGCAACGGTGCGACGGCTGAACTCGCCGCCGAGCCCTTCTCGGCCCGGAAGGGCGGGACGCTACCGGCAGGGAGCATCATCTTCTCGGCCGACGAGGCGACGCGGAAGATGCTCGACAAGACCGGGCGTGACAACGGACTCACGTTCCGCGGCATCGGCGGCGACGACATCCCGGACACCGAGCGGGTCGAGGGCGTGCCTCGGATCGCCGTGCTCACCGGCGCGGTGAACCAGGACATCTGGTCGCTCAGGAACCTCGGGTTCCCGGCCGACCCGGTGTCGACGGCGACGATTAACGCCTCGCCGACCGACCCGCTCGTCGACTACGACATCGTCTACAACTCGGGCGGATGGCCGGCGGCGACGCTGCCGACCGCGCGGGCCCGCCTGACCGCGTTCTTCGCGGCTGGCGGCGGCTACATCGGCCAGGGCGTGAACGGCTCCAGCTTCCTCGTCACCGGCGCTCAGGTGAGCGGTCTGACGGTCGCGACCCGCGGTGGGAACGGCCGCAGCGGCATCATCCGCTGGTTGAACGAGGGCGGCGTCTCGAGCCCGATCGTCGGCCCCTACCCGAGCCAGGACACGGCGATCGTCGATCCGCCGGCCTGGTTCACGGCGGTGTCCCCGTCGCTGAGCGTGGACGCGCGTCTCGCCCAGACCGACTTCTTCCTCGCCGGTCTGTGGCTCTTCGACGCGCTCTCTGCGTCGGCGCCAGGGTCACCGCTCGTCGCGCACGGCCTGAACACGGCCGGAACGTCCAGGATGACGGTCTTCGCCATGAATCCGCTCTACCGCGCGGATCCCGAGCGCGAGTGGCCGATGGTCGGCGCGGCCGCCTACTGGGCGACGCAGTAGGAACGATCGACACGGACCGAGCAAACGCGAGGGGCGGGGAGACCCGCCCCTCGTCCTTTCGCTCCTAGGGCTGCGAGGAGAGTTCCCTCGTGCTCAGGTCCGTCCTTCTACAGGACGGGCCGCAAGGCCGGGAAGAGACGGACGAGCCCGGCTCCGTACCTCGTGTCCAGGGCCGCCTGAGCCCTGCCGTCGACGTCGACGACGACGCCGATCCTGATCGTCTGCTCGACGCCGCCGGAGTCCGACCAGAGCATCTCGAGGCCGAGCTCGGGCAGACCCGCTTCGACCTCGCCCCGAATCCGGCTCAGTTCCTCTTCGGTGGGGACGTCGCGCTCGACGACGCAGAGCGGCCCGTTCCACACCTTCCGGATCTCGGTCTCGTGACGCTCGGCGTCCCCGGTGAAGACCGGGACGTACACGACCGGGCTGAACTCCTCGAGCTCCTCCTCGAGATGGTCGACCCACGAACTGACGTAGTCGGGTTGCGAGGTCGCGTACGCCCGCGCCCCGCCCACGTCCCCTTGCATGTTGTGAGCCGGATCCGGCACGACCCAGCCGCCCTCCGGCTCAGGGCACGGTGGCGAGGTGTCGGTCTCACTCTCGAACCTCGAAGAGTCGTCCTCGTAGGGCCCGACTTTCCTAACCGTGAAGGTCTCGCCGTCGAACGTGCCGACGACGCTGTAATTGCCCCATCTCGTTTCGCCGCGCTGCTCCTCGCCCTCGACGTCCTTCCAATCCCAGTTCGCTATCGGCAGGCCGCCGCACTGGGGCGGCAGCGACGTAAGCACCGCGCCCAGGCAGAGCTCCGGCTTCCCTGTGCCTTCCTGGATCACCATCCCGTTTCCCTCGTAGAGCCGGGACGAATCCGGATCCGGCAGGGTCGGCGCCGGCTCGTCGGCGGCGCCCGTGCTCACCCCGACCGCACCGGGCTCGCCGGCGCCGCAGGCGGAAGCCCAGAGCGCCGCCAGCGTCAGCGCGCAGAGAACGAGCCGCTGCATGCGTCTTCTACGCCACTGTACGGCTAGGCCGTCACTCCTCGACCGGCCGAAGCGCCGGGAAGAGACGGACCAGGCCGGGGCCGTAGCGCTCGTCGAGGGCGGCCTGGCCGGCGCCACCGGGGTCGACGACGACGCCCACCTCGGCGGCCCGCCCAAGGTCCCCATCCGAGGACCACGTGAACCGAAGTCCGAGCTCCTCCTGGATGAAGCGCTCCGCCTCCTCGCGGATAGCCACGAGCTCCTTCTCCGTGTGCCCCTCCTGCTGCGTGACGCAGAGCGGACCGCCCCAGGCCTCGCGGATCGCGGTCTCGGCGCCGACGGCGTCCTCGGTGACGACGACGTTCATGATCTGGAGAATGGATTCGCCTTCCATCAGCCTCTGGGCCAGCTCCTCCGGCGTGTCGTCACCGACGTAGTCGACCCAGAGGGCGACGTAGTCCCGCCGCGCCTGGGCCACGAACGCTCCGGCGTCGAAAGCCTCCTCCGACACACGGCTCGGGTCGACCGCCACCCAGCTGCCCTCGGGCTCCGGGCACGGCGTGGTGAAGTCGGGATCGCTCCCGAAGCCCTCGGCCTCCACGTCGTACGGGCCGGACTCCGTGACCGTGAAGACGTCTCCGTCGAACGTGCCGACCAGGTGATAGTCGCCCCAGGTCGTGCCGGTCGCCGTCTCCTCACCCTCGACCGCCTCCCAGTCCCAGTCGACGAGCGGAAGCCCGGCGCATTGCGGAGGCAGCGAATCCGCGATGCCCCCGAGACATAGCTTCGGGCCGTCCGTATCATCCAGCACCGTTCCGCCCGCCTCGTAGAGGCGCGCGGGGTCCGGCGCGGGGAGCGTCGTCGAGGACGGCTCGTCGGCCGCGCTCGTGCTCACGCCGACTGCGGCCGGCTCGGCCCCGCAGCCCGCCAGAAGCAGAGCCGGGAGGAGCGCGGTGGCGAGCAGGCTCGTGCGCATGGTCATTCGACCATCGACCGAAGCGAAAGGTTCCTACACCGCCTTCGGCCGCCCACCGAGGGCGGTCACTACCGCCGGTCGAAGAGGCCGCCGAAGAGGTCGGCCAGCGACGAGCCGCCCTGGATCAGCCAGTCGAGCGGTGCCCGCTCGACCACCTCCCGCATGATCCGGGCCTCGAGCCCGCCGATACTCCCGCGCGCCTCGGCGTCGTCGATCGCCTCGAGGAGGCCCGAGCGAACGGCGCGTTCGAGCGTCTCGCGATCCCACTCGACGTGGCGCCCCAGCTCCGGGTCGATGGACAGCACGAGCTCCTCGCGGGTGGTGTTGAGCTCGCAGGCGGCCCCGTCGAGCCCGTCGAGGACGATTCGCTGGAGCGTCACCTCGAGCCCCTCGTCCGGGAAGGTCTCGCGCTGCTCGCAGGGGTCAGCGACCTTCGACTCCCCGTAGGTCAGGGCGCCGTTGGCCAGCTCGATCGCGATCAGCACAGCCGCGGCCAGGCCCAGTGCCCCGAGCGCCAGGAGCCCCTGCCAGCGGCGGCTCACGCCGCCGTCCTCCGGCCGAAGGCGAACCCGGCGATGCCGGCCAGGACTGCGAACAGTGCCGAGAGGACGAAGGAGGAGCGGAAGGCCCGCGTCAGCACGGCCTGCACGGACTCGAGCAGCGAGTCGCGCGCCGCAGCGACGTCGGAGTCGTAGGCCGCGCCGTTCTCCTCGAAGGGCCGCGACAGGTCGGGGATCTCGCCTTCGGGCACCCGCTGGAACTCCCGGTAGAGGTCGAGTGTGATCGGAATCTTGGTCGTCAGGGGAACCTCGGCATCCAGGATCACAGCCGTCGCGTTGAGCGTCGCCGTCTCCTCCTCGTCGTCCAGCTCGGAGGCCAGGAGCGGCGCCACCGCGAGGAGGCCGACGACGAGTCCGACGTGGCGAACGCCGACCGAGGTCGCACCGCTTCGCGTGAGGTCACCCTCCCGCGTGAGCGACGCGCGTGTCAGCGGAGGCAGCGCAAGGCCGAGGCCGACGCCGGCCAGCGCGAGCGCGGGAACCGCGTAGGCAGGGTCGCTGGCCGGCAGGAGGGCGAGCGCGGCCAAGCCCGCTGCCAGGAGCGCCGAGCCGCCTACGACGTCTGCCTGCCCGGAGAGCCGAGCGGGGAGCGGCCGCGCGCACAGGGCCGCAAGCGGCAGCGCGCTGACGATCCCCGCGCCCGCGAGCGGGCCGTAGTCCCACACGGTGACGACGAGCAACACAGCGAGGAAGAGCGCACCTACCAGCGCCGCGTACGTGAAGACGAGCGCCGGGGCAGACCCGAGCGGCGCGCGGCCCTTCTCGGTCGGTGCCGGCAGCGCGCGGGCGGAAGGATGGACCACGGCGGCGATCGCAACGGCTGCCAGCGGCGCCTGGACGGCGAAGATCGCGCGCCAGTCGAAGGCCTCCGTGAGGATGCCGCCCAGGGCCGGGCCGACCGCGGTTCCAAGGGTTCCGGCGGCGACCCAGAGGGCCACAGCACGCCGCCGGTCGCCGCTCAGCACGACGAGCAGCGGCAGCGACACGCCGAGAAGGAGCGCCGCGCCGATCCCCTGGGCGACCCTCCCGGCGACGAGCGTCTCGAGGCTGCCCGACACCGCACAGACGACGGACGCGACAAGGAAGATCCCGAGGCCCGCGAGCGCGAGCCACGCGGGTCGGACGCGCCGCACGAACGGCCGGAGCGCGAACGCACCGATCACGACCGCGAGGTTGTAGGCGGTCACGACCCAGGAGATGCCCAGGATCGTCGTCTCGAGGTCGACGTAGAGCTCCGGGAGCGCGAGGACGACGATCGAGGAGTCCGCGAAGGCGACCGCGACGGAGATCGCCAGCGCGAGCTCGAGCGTGCGCGACGCCGTTCGCTGGGTCGAGGCGGAAGCGATGCGCGCAGCCTATGCGCTGACGCCGCAGGTAATTCGTGGCACGGGGACGCTCATGGCGCCCGGAGGCGTCGCCGTCAGCTACAACGGCTCCTCTCGGGGCCACCGGCACCGTCTTCGGCCCGGGGGCCGGAGCGGTTGTCCGCGTCAACCCCTAAGCGAACGCGAAGCGGCGCTCACGCGGAGCCCGCGACGAGCAAGGCGACTGCGGCGAACTGACACGTCGCGGCCAGGATCGTGAGCACGTGGAAGAGCTCGTGGTAGCCGAACACCGCGGGCACGAAGTCGGGACGGCGAGCGACGTACACAAGGGCGCCGGCCGTGTAGAGCACGCCGCCGGCGATCACGAGCGACGTGCCGGAGAAGCCCACGGCCGCGGCGATCTGCGGGAAGGCCACGATACCGACCCAGCCGAGGCTGATGCCCGCGACGGCCGAGAGCCACCTCGGGGCGTCGATCCAGACGAGCCCCTGCACGATCGCGAGCGCTGCTCCGATCCAGACGACTCCGAGTACGGAGAACTGCCAGGCGCCGCTCAGCACGAGCAACCCGTAGGGCGTGTACGTCCCGGCGATCAAGAGATAGATGGCCGCGTGATCGAGCCGCCGCATCAGTCGCCGGGCTGCCGGGGCCCAGGTCACTCGGTGGTAGAGGGCACTGACGCCGAACGTCAGGGCCAGGCAGCCGCCGAACGCCGCCGCCGCCACGCGCTCGCGGGTGCCCGAGGTCGTCGCGACGAGCACGGCGCCGAGCGCCGAGAAGACGACGAACGCGTACAAATGAAAGACCCCGCGAAGCCGCGGCCTGACTGCCGCAGGCTGCATCGGGCTACCGGTACCGGTAGACGATACGACCGCGAGTGAGGTCGTAGGGCGACAGCTCGACCTTGACGCGGTCTCCGAGGAAGATCCTGATTCGGTAGCGCCTCATCTTGCCCGCCGTGTAGCCGAGCGTCTCGTGACCGTTGTCGAGCTGGATCCTGAACATGCGGTTGCGGAGGGCCTCGACGACCTCGCCCTCCAGCTCGATCTTCTCCTCCTTGCCGGCGATAGCTGCTCCCTTCGGCTTCAGGGGCGTCCCGTCCGGGGCGCCCGATGAGTCGCCCGTGGCCGCCGAGGCGGCCACGGGCGCTTTCGTGCGGGCCTGGTACTAGGCGACCGGGGCAGCCGGAGCGACGTTCGTCGCCTCCGGGCCCTTCTCGCCCTCACGCGCCTCGAACTCGACGCGCATGCCCTCGGCGAGGGTCTTGAATCCCTCACCGGCAATGTTCGAATGGTGCACGAAGAGATCCTTCGTGCCCTCGTCAGGGGTGATGAA
>JAIBJN010000060.1 GCA_020029595.1 Actinomycetota bacterium
GCACGGCATCCTCCTCTTCCTCGAGCACAAGAACTCCGAGCCGGCGATGAAGATCCTCATGCGGAACGTCGGCATGACCCTGCACGTGATCCACAAGCTTCGCGCCCAGGGCCTCGAGAACGTCAAGGTCAACATGGACTGGCAGCATCTGCTCATGAACGGGGAGAGCCTCGCCGAGTACGCAGCGATGCTCGCCGCCGAGGGCGTGCTTGGGCACCAGCACGCCAACTCCGGCTGGGGCACGTTCGACGACGACAACATGGTCGGTGCGACCGCGTTCATGGAGACGCTCGAGCTCGCGGTCGAGCTCCGCCGCGCCGGCTATGGGGAGAACGGCGAGCGGCTCGGCTTCGACCTCTACCCGTACACCGAGGACGCGGTGGCCGCCGTCCGCCGCAGCGTCCTCCAGTGGCGCTTCATCGACGAGGTCGCGTCGCGAATCGACGACGGTGACCTCCGCGAGGCGCAGCTCGCCAAGGACGCCGTCCGGGCCTACGAGCTCGTCTACGAGGCGCTGGGCGCCCGATGAGGCTCGAGCAGGCGCTCGAGATCGTCGACACGGTGCTGCGCGAGGCCCCCGACCCCGTCTCGGTCTTCGTGGCCGACGACCACGGCGAGCTCGTCGCCGCGGCGACGATGGACGGAGCGTCGCCCGACACGCGGCTCAACGCGCAGCGCAAGGCCTACACGGCCGCCCGGAGCGACGCCCGCTCGACTGCCGAGCTGGCCGAGAAGGCTCGCGCAGATCCTGCGGAGCTTGCGAGCTTCGACTCGTTCTTCACGTTCTTCCGCGGCGGCGTCGCCGCCTTCGAGGACGGACGCCGCATCGGCGCCGTCGGAGTCAGCGGTCTCCCGGGCGAGCAGGACGAGGAGCTCGCGGTGCGCGCACTCCTCGGGACCGGGCTTGCGCTTCGGTGAGCGCGCTCGTCGGGCTCGACGTCGGGACGACGGGCGTGAAGGCGGTCGCAGTCTCTCCTGACGGGGAGATCGTCGCTCGCGCCGAGGAGGAGTATCCGCTGGCGACGCCGCAGCCTGGCTGGGTCGAGCAAGATCCGGACGACTGGCGGCGCGCTGCGGATGCCGCTCTCGGGTCCCTCGGGGTCGACGAGATCGCGGGCATCGGCCTCTCCGGGCAGATGCATGGGCTGGTGGCGCTCGACGCCGACGAGCGCGTGCTTCGCCCGGGGATCCTCTGGAACGACCAGCGGACTGGGGCGGAGTGCCGCGAGATCGAGGAGCGCGTCGGACTCGCGCGCCTGATCGAGCTCACCGGGAACCGAGCGCTTCCGGGCTTCACGGCGCCGAAGCTCCTCTGGCTGCGCACCCACGAGCCGGACGCCTACGAGCGCATCGCGCACGTCCTCTTGCCGAAGGACTACGTCCGCCTGGGACTGGCCGGCGAGCGCGCGATCGACGTCGCCGACGCCTCCGGCACGCTCCTCTTCGACGTCGCCGGGCGCCGGTGGAGCGACGACGTGCTCACTGCCCTCGACGTGCCGGCCGAGTGGCTGCCGACTGCGCTCGAGTCGCCAGCGGTTTCCGGCGAGACGCCCGACGGCGTCCCGGTGGCCGCGGGCGCGGGCGACCAGGCGGCCGGCGCGCTCGGCGTCGGAGTCCACAGCCCGGGGCTCGTCTCGATCGTCGTCGGAACGTCCGGCGTCGTCTTCGCTCCGCTCCCCACGTTCGTCGCCGATCCGGAGGCCCGCGCCCACGTCTTCTGCCATGCGGTTCCGGACACCTGGCACGCGATGGGGGTCATGCTCTCCGCGGCCGGGTCCCTGCGGTGGTTCAGGGAGACGTTCGCACCCGAGGAGTCGTACGAGCGCTTGCTCGCGGAGGCCGAGCGCTGGGAGCCGGGCGCGGAAGGGCTCCTCTTCCTTCCCTACCTCGCCGGGGAGCGGACGCCGCACGTGGACCCGGACGCTCGGGGCGCCTTCGTCGGGCTCTCGCTCCGCCACGATCGAGGCGCCCTCGTTCGAGCGCTCCTCGAAGGTGTCGCCTACGGGCTCCGCGACTCCCTCGAGGTTCTCCGCTCGCTCGGCTGCCGCGTGGACGGCGGGCGGGTCTCGGGTGGCGGCGCGCGCAGCGAGCTCTGGCTCCGAATCGTCGCCTCCGTCCTCGGGCTCCCTCTGGAACGAACGGCCGTCGAGGAAGGCGCCGCCTACGGCGCAGCGCTGCTCGGCGGGGTCGCCGGCGGGGTGTTCGGCGACGTTCCCGAGGCGGTGGCGGCCTGGGTCCGCGTGCGGGACACGGTCGAGCCCGACGCCAACTGGGAACGCGTCTACGCGGACGGCTACGGCCGCTTCCGCGCCCTCTACCCCGCCCTGCGACCCCTGGAGAGCGAATGAGCGTCAGCTTGGGAATCCTCTCGACGGCCCACATCAACCGCCTCGTCCTCGCGGGCGCGGCGGCGTCCGACCGGGTCGACGTCGTCGCGGTGGCGAGCCGCGATCTCGCCCGCGCGGAGGCGTATGCGCGCGAGCGCGGGATCGAGCGCGCGCACGGGAGCTACGAGGCGCTCCTCGCCGACCCGGACGTCGAGGCGGTCTACATCTCGCTCCCGAACTCGCTGCACGTCGACTGGTCGATCCGCGCCCTGGAGGCGGGCAAGCATGTCCTCTGCGAGAAGCCGCTCAGCCGCCGCCCCGAGGATGTCGAGCGCGCCTTCGACGCCGCCGAGCGCGCCGAGCGGATCCTGATGGAGGCGTTCATGTACCGCCACAACCCGCAGACCTCCAAGCTGCAGGGGCTCGTGGAGGACGGCGCGATCGGAAGCCTCCGCCTCGTGCGCTCGGCGTTCAGCTTCGGCCTCGGAGACGAGACGAACGTGCGCCTCGACCCCGAGCTCGACGGCGGCGCGCTCATGGACGTCGGCTGCTACTGCGTGAGCAGCTCGCGCCTCCTCGCCGGCGAGCCCGAGCTGGTCTTCGGCCAGCAGCTCGTCGGCGAGAGCGGGGTGGACGTGCTCTTCGCTGGCGCGCTGCGGTTTCCGGGCGACATCGTCGCCCAGTTCGACTGCGGGTTGGTCCTCCCCGGCCGCGACGAGCTCGAGGTGGTCGGGGAGGAGGGCTCGCTCTTCCTCGACGACCCGTGGCACGCCCGCACCCCGGTCATCGTGCTCCGGCGCGACGACAGGCGTGAGGAGATCTCCCTGACGCCGCACGACTCGTACCGGCTCGAGCTCGAGAACCTGAGCGACGCGATCCGCGGCGACGCGCGGCCTCTGCTCGGCCGTGCGGATGCCGCCGGCCAGGCGAGGGCGATCGAGGCGCTCTACCGCTCGGCCGAGGAGAGCAGGCCGCTCGCGCTCGGCTGACACAGACCCGGCACGCTCCGGGCACACACGCGTGCGCCGAAGGGCGCTATCCCACCCGGGGGAGGGCATGGACGCAGGCGCGAAGATCCTCGACCTCCTCCTCCCGGAGCGGTGTCTCGCCTGCGGCCGCGGAGAAGAGCTGCTCTGCGTGGACTGCCGCGCGCGGCTCCTCCTGCTGGGCGGGACGCTCTGCGCCCGCTGCGGCTGCCCCACGGCGTGGCCGGTGGAGCGCTGCGGAGAGTGCGCGGGGCGGCGTCTCGCCTTCGCGTCCGCCCGCGCCGCGGTCGCCTATGACGGCCCCGTCCAAGCTCTGGTCGGCGCCTGGAAGGAGCGCGGCCTCCGCCGCGTCGGGGAGATCGCGGCCGAGCTCGTCACCGACGTCGTGGCCCGCCCCTCCGCCGACGCGCTCGCGTTCGTCCCCGGCGAGGCGGACCGCATCGGCTGGCGCGGCGTCAACACGGCGCAGGAGCTCGCGCGGAGGCTGGGCGCCCGCTGGGAGCTCCCGGTCGAGCCGCTGCTCGAGCGGACGCGCCGGGTTCCGCGCCAGCGGGGACTCTCGCGGGCGGCCCGCAGCACGAACGTCCGCGAGGCCTTTCGCGCCGCCGGAGCCGCTCCGCGGATCGTCGCGCTCGTCGACGACGTCTACACGACCGGCGCGACGGCCGCCGCCGCCGCGCGCGAGCTCCGGCGCGCCGGAGCCCGCACCGTCCACGTGATCACGTTCGCCCGAACCGTCCGGCGTTGATTCGCTCTCCCCGGCACGGGTAGGCTGCCGACACGACCGACGAGGGAGGCTCTGGTGAGACTTCAGGTCAAGGGTAGGAACGTCGAGGTCAGCGATTCCCTCAAGACCTATGCCCAGGAGAAGCTCGGCAAGCTGGAGAAGCACCTGAACGACGCCGCGCGGCTCGAGCTCGAGCTCGCGGTCGAGAAGAACCCGTCCATCTCTGCAAACCAGATCGCCGAGGGGACGATCTGGACGAAAGGCCCCGTCCTCCGCGCGAAGGAGAGCTCGACGGACATGCGCGCGTCGATCGACCTCCTCGTCGAGAAGCTCGAGCGGCAGGCGAGGCGCTACCGGGACAAGCGGCGCCGCGGCCCGGGCGGGCGCGCGAGCGGAATCGTCGAGCAGGGCGCCATTCCCGTCGTCCCGGATGAGGAGAGCCCTGTGATCGTCAAGACCAAGCAGTTCGCGGTGAAGCCGATGTCACCCGAGGAGGCCGTGCTCCAGCTCGAGCTGATCGGTCACGACTTCTTCGTCTTTCAGAACGCCGAGACGGCCGACGTCAACGTCGTCTACCGGCGCCGGGACGGCAGCTACGGGCTCATCGAGCCCCAGATCGCCTAGTGCCCCTCCCAGCAATGCACGCCGGCGCCTGGCCCGCGATAACGCGGCGCCAGACGCCACCCTCGCCCTTGTCAAGGCTGCCGGCCTTGCCGGCGGACGAGTGCCGCCTCTGGCTTGGTTCTCGCGACCCAGGCGCTCGGCAGCATCACTGGAAGGAGCACTGATGGAGGGCAGCGACGAGATCCGCGATCCGCGTGTGTTCCGCTGGGTCGAGACCGGTGTGTCCGGCCTCGCACGGCCGCGCGAATGGGACGCGACCGCGATCGTCGAGGTCGGCGCCCTCGCGGGCTGGGAGGTCGCCGAGCTCGAGTTCCGAATCGTGGCGGACGGGACCGTCGTCGGGGACGTTCCCCCGGAGGCCGTCTCCGCGCTGACCGGCGAGCTCTCCCTCGAGCCGCCGTACGCCGTCCGCGCGGTCCGGCAGACGGACCGAGAGTGGGCGGTGGCCGCGCTCCGGCTCGAGTCGGAGCAGGTGGAGCTGCCAGCCGGGATCGAGGCGCTGTCGCTCGAGATCGCCGTCCCGCCGGAGGGCGAGACGATGTTCCTCGTCGACGGGGAGATCCTGTCGGAGGCGCCGGGCGGCCGCGCCGGTGAGGCCTTCGACGAGCTCGAACGGCTGGGTCGGGAGCGCTTTCAGGCTTTCGTCGCGCGTGCCGATAGGGTGGGGGACGGTCGCTGGGAGCTGACCGTCGACCCTCTCTGAACCCGGCAGCTACCCTGAACTGATGCCCCAGAACTACGGCGCCCTCGAGAAGGTCCTGCGCGTGGGGGAAGGGCGCCGCCTCAAGCGCCTCGCCCAGCAGGCCGACTACGTCGCCACGCTCGAGCCCGACTTCGAGCGGCTCTCCGACGCCGAGCTCGCGGCCAAGACGGCCGAGTTTCGGCAGCGGGTCGAGAACGGCGAGTCGCTCGAGGATCTGACGTTCGAGGCCTTCGCGGCCGTCCGCGAGGCGGCGAAGCGCTCGCTCGGCATGCGTCCCTTCGACGTGCAGGTCATGGGCGCGATCGTCCTCCACGAGGGCGACATCGCCGAGATGAAGACCGGCGAGGGGAAGACGCTCGTCGCCACGATGCCGCTCTACCTGAACGCGCTCCAGGAGCGGGGCGTCCACCTCGTGACCGTGAACGACTACCTGGCCAAGCGCGACGCCGAGTGGATGGGGCCGGTCTACGAGGCGCTCGGCATGCGGGCGGCGTTCATCCGGAACCAGATGCCGTTCGCCGAGCGCAAGGAGGCCTACGCGGCCGACATCACGTACGGGACGAACTCCGAGTTCGGCTTCGACTACCTGCGCGACAACATGGCGACGTCGCTCCAGGGAACCGTCCAGCCGAGCCACGCGTACGCGATCGTCGACGAGGTGGACTCGATCCTCATCGACGAGGCGCGCACGCCTCTCATCATCTCCGGCGAGCCGGAGACGGCCGCGCGGACGTACTACGACTTCGCGCGCATCGTTCGCGGGCTGACCGGGGTGCAGGCGAAGTTCGTCCCCAAGGGCGCGCCAAAGCTCGAGGACGACGCGGACTACGAGTTCGACGAGAAGTTCAAGACGGTCTCGCCCCGGGAGTCGGCCATCGAGGCCGTGGAGCGCACCCTCGGGATCGAGAACCTCTACGACCCGCGCCACGCGCAGCTCGTGAACCACCTGATCCAGGGCCTCAAGGCCCAGTCGCTCTACCAGCGGGACGTCGACTACGTCGTCCAGGACGGCGAGGTGAAGATCGTCGACGAGTTCACGGGACGGATCATGGAAGGCAGGCGCTGGTCGGAGGGCCTCCACCAGGCGATCGAGGCCAAGGAGGGCGTGGCCATCCGCGAGGAGCACGTCACGCTCGCGACGATCACCCTCCAGAACTACTTCCGCCTCTACGAGAAGCTCGCGGGGATGACCGGTACCGCGAAGACCGAGGAGAAGGAGTTTCAGGAGATCTACAACCTCTCCGTCGTCGAGATCCCGACGAACGTGCCGGTCGTCCGCAAGGACGACAACGACTTCATCTACAAGTCGGCGGAGGCCAGGTTCGCCGCCGTCATCGAGGACATCAAGGAACGGCACGAGCGAGGCCAGCCGGTTCTCGTCGGCACGATCTCGGTGGAGGTCTCCGAGTACCTCGCCACGCTGCTCCAGCGCCAGGGCATCCCGCACAACGTGCTCAACGCGAAGCAGCACGAGCGTGAGGCGGAGATCATCAAGGACGCCGGCGAGCGCGGGGCGGTCACGATCGCGACCAACATGGCCGGCCGCGGCGTCGACATCAAGCTCGGGGAGGGGGTAGTCGATCTAGGCGGCCTCTACGTGCTCGGCACCGAGCGCCATGAGGCGCGCCGCATCGACAACCAGCTGCGCGGACGCTCCGGGCGCCAGGGCGACCCCGGCGCGTCGCGTTTCTACCTCTCGGCGCAGGACGATCTCGTCCGGCTCTTCGCCGGCGACCGCATCTACAACATCATCGACCGGTTCAAGCTCCCGGACGACCAGCCCATGGAGGCCTCGATCCTCTCCAAGCAGATCGAGAACGCTCAGAAGAAGGTCGAGGAGCAGAACTTCGTCGCCCGCAAGAACGTTCTCAAGTACGACGACGTCATGAACGTCCAGCGCATGGTCATCTACGAGCAGCGGCGTCACGTCCTCGAGGGCGCCGACCTCTCGGAGGAGATCGGCGGCTGGATGGACGAGCTCGTCGCCCGCATCGTCTACGAGCACACCGAGTCCGACTACCAGGAGGAGTGGGACCTCGAGAGCCTCTTCAAGGAGATGGAGGCGCTCTACGAGACCGAGATCTCGGCGGAGGAGCTCAGCGCGACGACGATGAGCCGCGAGGAGCTCATCGAGGAGTTCCAGGAGGACGCGCGGGACGCGTACGAGGCGAAGGTCGAGGAATACGGCCCCGAGCTCATGCGAGAGGTGGAGCGCTACCTCGTGCTCCAGGTGGTGGACACGCGCTGGCGAGAGCATCTCGAGTCGATGGAGTACCTCCGCGACGGGATCCACCTCCGAGCGATGGCGCAGAAGGACCCGCTCTCCGAGTACCGCTCCGAGGGGCATGCGATGTTCGAGGAGCTGACGGCCACGATCCAGGAGGAGATCGTCCGCTACCTGCTCCGCATCCAGATCGAGCGGCCGCCGGAGCAGGGCGAGCTCGAGCCGGCTGCGGCCGGGCGAAACGGCGGGCGAAACGGCGGCGGGCTCGTCTACGAGCACGAGTCGGTCGCGGGCGCCGATGCGATCAGGGCGGCGGGCGCCGGCGACGCCGCTCCCGCAGCTACCGGCCGGACGGCGGGCTCGACAGCGGGCGCGGCCGGCGCGGCGGCGACGACCGTCTCGACCGGGCAGCGCGTCGCCTCCGACTGGGACCGGGTCGGCCGCAACGACCCGTGCCCGTGCGGGTCGGGCAAGAAGTACAAGAAGTGCCACGGCGCCTAGTTCGAAAAGCGCCCGCTCCCGTCACACGCCGTCACGCTCTCGACACCATCGGCGCGCCACGCGTGCGCTCCCGCTCGGTACGCTCGAAGCGGAGGGAGGCTCGCGGCCGGCCCCGCGGACCTGGCGCTCTGAGCCGTTCTCCCCGGCCTGTACCATCCTCTCTCATGGCCGAGCGCAGCGCGGTGGAGCGAGAGCTCGCGGAGATCGGGACCCAGCTCGCCTGGGTCCGTGATTACCTTTGACCCCGACGGGCTGAGGGAGCGGCTGGCCGCGCTCGAGGAGGCCATGGGCGCGCCGGGGTTCTGGGACGATCAGAAGGAGGCGGCCCGCGTCTCCTCCGAGCACGCTCGCCTCTCGCGACGGCTCGAGCGCTACGAGCGGCTGCGCGGCGAGGCCGACGACCTGGGCGAGCTTCTGGTGCTCGCTTCCGACGACGGGGAGCTCGACGAGATCCAGCAGAGCACGCTCGCGCTTCGCGGTCAGCTCGACCGCCTGCAGGAAGACTCCCTCTTCAGCGGCGAGTACGACGCGGGGGACGCGGTCGTCTCCATCCACGCCGGCACCGGGGGCACCGACGCGCAGGACTGGGCGGAGATCATGCTCCGCATGTACCTCCGCTGGGCGGCCGAGCGCGGCTTCGAGACCGAGCTGATCGAGGTCTCGCCCGGGGAGGAGGCGGGGCTGAAGTCGGCGACCTTCACGGTCGAGGGCGAGAACGCCTACGGGACGCTCAAGGCCGAGCGGGGCGTCCATCGCCTCGTCCGCCTCTCGCCCTTCGACCAGGCCCATCGCCGGCACACGTCCTTCGCCCAGGTGATCGTCAGCCCGCTCGTGCCCGACGACGTCGACCTTGAGCTCGACGAGTCCGACCTCCGCATCGACACCTATCGCGCGAGCGGCGCGGGCGGCCAGCATGTGAACAAGACCGACTCGGCCGTCCGCATCACGCACGTCCCGACCGGCATCGTCGTCCAGTGCCAGAACGAGCGCTCGCAGCTCTCCAACCGCCAGACCGCCATGCGGATCCTCCGGAGCCGCCTCGCCGAGCACGAGCTCGAGCGGCGCGAGGCCGAGCTGGCCCAGGAGCGTGGAGAGGTCCTCGACACGGGCTTCGGCAGTCAGATCCGCAGCTACGTCCTCCACCCGTACCAGCTCGTGAAGGATCACCGCACCGACGTCGAAGAAGGGAACGCTCAAGCCGTGCTCGACGGAGACCTCGACAAGTTCATTCGCGCCTACCTCCTCGCCCACGCGACGGGGGCCGTTGCCTGATGCGCGCCCCGCCCGGCCGTTTCGCTAGACTCGTTTGCTTGCAGAGACCCGACCGGTGCGCCCTCGGGACGGGTGCCCCCATCTAGACCGGTGCAGGAAGCCGACCTCACAGAACAGCTCGAACAGCCGGGAGCCGCCACGGCCGCGCTCAACGGCGATCCTGCCGAGAGCGCGACGGCCGTCGACCCGGCGGATCCGGCGGCGGCGCCTTCCGAGGCGCCCATGATTGTCTTCGAGGCGGTCACGAAGGTCTACGACCCGAACGTCGTCGCCCTCCGCGAGGCGAGCTTCGTGATCGAGAAGGGCGAGTTCGTCTTCCTCGTCGGGCCGTCCGGCTCCGGCAAGTCGACGATCATGCGGCTGCTCCTCAAGGAGCTCGACCCGACCGACGGGCGAATCATCGTCGGAGGCCGCGAGCTCGCGCGCCTCCGTCGCAGCAAGGTGCCGATGCTCAGACGGAACCTCGGCTGCGTGTTCCAGGACTTCAAGCTTCTCACCGATCGCACCGCCTACGACAACGTCGCCTACGCCCTCAAGGTGCAGGGCGACTCCAAGACCCAGATCCGCGCGAAGGTCCCGGAGATCCTCGCCCTCGTCGGCCTCGGGTCGAAGATGACCAACGTCCCGCACGAGCTCTCCGGCGGAGAGCAGCAGCGCGTCTCGATCGCGCGTGCCTTCGTCAACCACCCGCCTCTCCTCATCTGCGACGAGCCGACCGGCAACCTCGACCCCGACACCTCGGTCGGGATCATGCAGCTCCTCTACCGCATCAACCGCACCGGGACGACCGTCGTCATGGCGACCCACGACCGTGAGATGGTCGACAAGATGCGCAAGCGCGTGATCGCGCTCGAGGAAGGCGTCGTCGTCCGCGACGAGCGGCGCGGGGGCTACGGCTAATGGTGCCCCGCTGATGCGCGCGCGACTCTTCGTCACCGAGGCCTTCCGCTCCATCGCCGCCAATCTCTCCACGAGCGTCGCCGCGGTCATGACCGTCCTCATCGGCATGTTCCTGCTCGGCCTCTTCATCGCCCTCGGAAGCTGGGTCATCTCCTGGACGAACCACGTGAAGAAGGACCTGGTCGTCGACGTCTACTTCTGCACGGAGCTCACGTGCGGCACCGAGGCGACGACGAAGGAGATCAACGCCGTCAAGCTCCAGCTCGACCAGAACCCGGACGTCAAGTCCTACAAGTTCGTCTCCAAGGACGACGCCTGGGAAGAGATGAAGGATCGGTTCCCCGAGCTGACCGAGAACGCCCCGCGGAACCCGCTCCCGGCCTCGTACGAGGTCATCCCCGAGGACGCCGACCAGGTGCAGGCGATCGCGGCGTCCCTCCAGCCGCCGCCCGTCGGCGTCGAGACCGTCAAGTACGGCGAGAAAAAGGCCGAGCGGGTGCTCCAGGTGGCGAAGATCATCGGGGGAATCTTCCTCGTCGGGAGCTTGATCTTGCTCGTCGCCTCGACGATCCTGATCGCCAACACGATCCGGCTCTCGATCTTCTCGCGGCGACGGGAGATCGAGGTGATGAAGCTCGTGGGCGCGTCCAACTGGTTCGTGCGGGCCCCCTTCATGCTCGAGGGCCTCCTCTGCGGCCTCGCCGGCTCCATCCTCGCCGTCGTCCTTCTCCTCCTGGCGAAGGAGCTGGCGCTGCCCGGGATCATGGGCCGGATCGAGAGCCCCGGCGACATCCAGGCCTGGAACTTCCCCGTCGTCGCGCTCATCCTCATCGTCATGAGCCTGCTCGTCGGCGCCTTCGGCTCCGGCATCACCCTGCGGCGCTTCCTCCGGATCTGACGACGGTGCAGGCGGGAGGCCCGGCACCGAGTTGGGCGGGCGGACTGTGAGACGGGCGGCAGGCTCCTTCGCCGCGGTCGCCATCGTCGTCGGCGCCTTCTTCCTCGGCTTCTGGCTCACACGGACCGAGCAGGGCTCGGGCCAGTCGGCGCCGCCTGTCCGCGCCGAGCGGCCGGTGAGGCTGATCGACCAAGTGCGGGCCGAGCTGACATCGTCCTACTACCGCTGGATCGACCCTGCAGTGCTCGCGCAACCGACGGTCGACGGGATCCTCGCCGGCCTCGACGACCCTCACACCGACCTTCTTACCGAGGCGGAGCTCGAAAGCCTCCAGGAGCGCACACACGGCACGTACTCGGGCATCGGGCTGACGGTCGGGCCAGCACGGAGGGGCCTGCTCGTCACGTCGGCCCACGCCGGGCCCGCGCGCGAGGCCGGGATTCGCAAGGGCGATGTGATCGTGCGCATCGACGGCAAGCCGGCTGGGCACCTCCCTTTCGAACGCTCTCTCGCACTCATCAAGGGGGAGACGGGCACGCTCGTGCGGCTCGCCGTCCGCCGGCCGAAGAAGAGGAAGCCGCTCGAGTTCGCCGTCGTGCGGCGGGAGATCGCCGTGCCGCCGATCAGCTCGCGCCTGATCACGGTGGGGAAGCGGAGGGTGGCCTATATCCGCGTCTTCTCCTTCCCGGCCGGGGCCGCCGAGCGGCTCGAGCGGACAACGACCCGCCTCGTCGAGCAGGGCATCTCGGGAGCGATCCTCGACCTCCGCGACAACCCGGGCGGCCTGCTCTCCCAGGCGGTCGACGCCGCCTCGATCTACATCGACGACGGCATCGTCTGCCGGACGGACGGCCTTCACGAGGAGGAGCACGAGTACCGGGTCACCGGCTTCGCCACGCACCCGAAGCTCCCGCTCGTCGTGCTCGTCAACGGGGGCAGCGCGAGCGCGGCCGAGATCGTCGCCGGGGCGCTCGTGGATCACGACCGCGCGACGCTCGTCGGCGAGCGCACGTTCGGAAAGGCCTCGGTGCAGACGCTCACGCCGCTTCGCGACGGCGGGGCGCTCAAGCTCACGACCGCGAAGTACGTCACGCCCGCGGGCGCCGACATCACCGACCTGGGCCTCGAGCCTTCGGTCGTCGCCGCCGACGACCCGCTGACGCAGCGCGACGAGGCCCTGCGGATCGCCCGGCGCGCACTGCTCAAGGCTCTGCGCCAGGCGTAGGTGGCGGATCTTCTCGTCTGCGAGCTGGCCCGCCGCGGCAAGCTCCTCGTCGGCGAGCCCTACTTCGAGGCCGGCGTGCCGGTCGTCGTCGATCGCAAGGGCGCCGGCGAGGCGTCGGTGGGCGACCTGATCGTCTTACGCCTCGGTCGTGGCCGCGCCCGGCTCGAGCGAGTCCTCGGCCCGGCGAGTCACATCGAGGCCGCCCTCGAGGGACTCCTCTGGCAGGAGGGAGTGCGCCGGCCCCACGCGCCGCTTCCGCCGCTTCCGCCGGAGGACGAGCCCGATCGCGTCGACCTGCGCGGGCTCTTCGCGTTCACCATCGACCCGGAGGAGGCGAAGGACTTCGACGACGCACTGAGCCTGCGGCGCGAGGAGAGCGGGATCCGCGCGTGGGTGCACATCGCCGACGTCTCCGCGTACGTTCCCGCCGGCTCTCCGCTCGACCGGGGGGCGGCCGAGCGCGGCTTCTCCGTCTATGTGCCCGGGCGCGTCGAGCCGATGCTGCCCGAGGAGCTCTCCGCCGACCTCTGCAGCCTGCGACCGTACGAGGAGCGGCGCTGCGTCACGGTCGAGATTCTCTTCGACGATGCGCTCGCGCCCGGCGACGCTCGCTTCTACCGCAGTCTCATCCGCAGCAGGGAGCGCCTGACCTACGGACGCGCGCAGGCGATCCTCGCCGGGCGGGAGCGAGCAGACGACGAGCTGGCCGAGCCCCTTCGCCTTGCGGACATCGTGGCGGAGGCGCTGCGCCGCCGCCGCTACGGGCGGGGAGCGCTTCGCATCGAGACGGGGGAGATCGCCTTCGCCTTCGACGGGGAAGGCGGCGTGGAGCGGGCATGGATCGAGGGCGAGCCGCTCGCGCACATGCTGGTGGAGGAGCTCATGATCGCCGCGAACGAGGCGGTCGCCGGTCTCCTCGCAGGGCGCGGCCGCGAGGCCGTGTACCGGGTGCACGAGCGGCCCGACCCGCAGTCGGTGGAGCTTCTCCTCGCCAAGCTCGCCGACCTCGAGGTGCCGACCCCGCCCGCGCCCGAGCAGCTGACTCCCGCGACGGCCGCCCGGCTCGCCGCCCGGGTGAGCACGGCGGTCTCCCGCTACGTGGAGCAGTCGGGGCGGGGGGCGGAGGCGTACTCCGCGCTCGTCCTCCGCGCACTCAAGCAGGCGCGCTACGACCCGCGCAACCTCGGCCATTCCGGCCTTGCGAGCCGCGCGTACTGCCACTTCACCTCTCCGATCCGGCGCTATCCCGACCTCGTTTGCCACCGCGCGCTCCTGCGCGAGCTGGGCGTGGTCGACGTCGAGTTGCCCGAGGATCTTCCGGAGCTTGCCGAGTGGACGTCGGTGCGCGAGCGAGAGGCCGCCGGGCTCGAGTACCGCGCGGACGAGCTCTGCCTGGCCTGGCTCCTCGAGCGGCGCCTCTTCGAGGAAGGCTGGGAGGCGACCTTCGCCGGCGAGATCATCGGTGCGATCGGATCCGGGATCTTCGTCCGCTTCGCCGGCGTCTTCGAGGGCTACGTCCCGGCGCGACGGCTCCCCGGCGACTACTTCGAGCTGAACCCACTCGGGACCGCCCTCGTCGGTCGCCGGAGCGGCTCCGCCTACCGGCTCGGGGACCCGATCAAGGTCCGGGTCGCGGACGTCCGTCGCTGGGAGGGCAAGGTCGAGCTCGCCCCGGCGTAGCCGCCCAGAGGTAATTGCCGCTCTTTGCGGAGAAACCCACCGAGGACCACTTGCGCGGCCGGACGCGTCCCTTTAGGTTGCCTCTTGCGCCGAGCACGGAGCGTGACTAGGTCGAAGCCTCACCGGTAGGCACGACGCGGAAGCGGATGGTTCGTCGGTGAGGGGGACGAAAGCGCAACCGGCTCGGCGAATTTTTTTGGTCCAATGCACGGCATGGCCGGCGGGACCAAGCTGATCGCCGAGAACCGGCGCGCGCGTCACGAGTACCACCTCCTCGACCGCTACGAGGCGGGGCTCGTCCTCACGGGCACGGAGGTGAAGTCGCTCCGGGAGGGGAAAGCGACGCTCCAGCGCGCCTTCGGCGACGTCCGCGACGGCGAGGTCTTCCTCGTCGGCCTCCACATCCCCGAGTACGCGCAGGGGTCGCTCGCGAACCACGACCCGGATCGCGACCGGAAGCTCCTCCTCCACCGCCGCGAGATCGATCAGCTCGTCGGCAAGGTCCAGGAGAAGGGGCTGACGCTCGTCCCCACGAAGCTCTACTGGAAGGACGGGCGCGCCAAGGTCGAGCTGACGCTTGCACGCGGGAAGGACGTGCGGGACAAGCGGCGCGCGATCGCCGACCGCGACGCGCGGCGGCAGATCGAGCGCGCCCTCAAGGCGCGCGGCGGCTGAGCACGACTGCGTGCACGGCCGCCGCGATCACGAGGAAGGCGGCGACCGACCACAGCGCAACGAGCCCGTGCGCGTCCAGCCGCGTATCGGTTGCGAGAAGCCAGACGGCGAGGATTACCGCCGCGAGGGCGCTCCCGACGGCCGCCGCGAACGTGACGGTTCGCTCCGCGGGCGTTCCCGCGAGCCGCCATTCGAGGATCCCGAAGGCGATCAGCACCGCGCCCAGAAGCTGCGCGTAGAACGCCGGCTCGGGCACCGGCAGGCCGAAGAGCTCGTAGAGCGAGTCCCACGTCGCGGAGAGCAGGAAGAGCGCGAGCGCCCCGTTGGAGACCGCATCGATGCGAAGGACGAGCGCCTGCGAGAGGCGGAGGCGGGAAGTGGCCACGGCTATACTTTGACGCCTGGGGGCGATCCGGTCTCGACGGGGTCGGTTCTCCGGAAGAGCTGCAAGCCGAGGTCCCCGGTCGGCCTCGTAAAACAACCGGGAACAACGCAAGTGCGAACAAGAACACACTCGCACTCGCTGCCTAATTAGGTAGCGCGTCGGCTCCGGTCTCGGCCCGTGGATCGGAGACCCGGCGTCAGAAAACGGGCTCGCCGCCAAAGGAGCGCCGA
>JAIBJN010000061.1 GCA_020029595.1 Actinomycetota bacterium
TCGCGCCGGCCGAGCACCGCCTCGAGCTCCCGGAACTGCGCCGACTGGAAGCCGCTCGCGGACTCGAGCCGGTCGCGGAAGCTCAGGAACTGCACGGGCTGGAGCGTCTCGATCACGTCGAGCTGCGCAACGACGAGTTTGAGGATCGTGAGGATTCGCTTGAACGTGCCGAGCGCCTGGGTGCCGCGTCCCTCTTCGAGCAGGCGCTGGAGGTACGCAAGCTCGTGGAGCAGCTCCTTGAACCAGAGCTCGTACACCTGGTGAACGACGATGAAGAGGATCTCGTCGTGCTCGTCGGAGCGCGGCCGCTGCGCGCCGAGGATCTCGTCGAGCGCGAGGTAGGACGTGTAGGTCAGCGCCTTCGAATGCTCGGTCATAGGCCAATCCTTGGCCCATGAGCGTGGGGAGGGTGTGTGAGGGAACCGGGAGGCTCCCTCACTGGAACAAAGAAGGGGGTCCGTGGGGGAAACACGGTTTCCCCCACGGGAGCGAGCCGAAGGCGAGCGACGGTCACACCGTCTCCCTGAAGAGCTCGCGGGCAATGATCTCGCGTTGCACCTCCGACGCGCCCTCGTAGATTCGAGGAGCACGCACCTCGCGGTAGAGGTGCTCCAGCAGGTGACCCTTCTCGAGCGCCCGCGCCCCGTGAACCTGGATCGCCACGTCCACGGCGTGCTGCGCCGTCTCCGTCGCGAACAGCTTCGCCATCGCAGACGCCTGCCGGACCGGCCGCACGCCCGCGTCGTAGGCTGCGGCGGCGTGGTGGACGAGGAGGCGCGCCGCCTGGACCCGCGTGGCGACCTCGGCCAGTTGGTGCGCGACGGCCTGAAACTCGGACAGGGGCCGGCCGAACGCTTCGCGGCGAGCGGCGTGCGACACCGCGGCCTCGAGCGCGGCCTGGGCCATGCCGACTGCGAAGGCGCCGACGCTGGGACGGAAGAGATCGAGCGTCTCCATGGCGACGCCGAAGCCCTTGTCGACCTCGCCGAGCATCTGCTCTGCGCCGACGAAGACGCCGTCGAACTCCAGCCGCCCGATCGGATGCGGGGAGAGGAGCGCAAGCGCCTCGCCCGAGACGCCCTCGCTCTCCCGCGGGACCGCGAACGCTGTCACCCCGCGCGCGCCCGCACCCTCCGTCGTCCGCGCGAAGACGGTGTAGACGTCGGCCTCCGGCGCGTTCGAGATCCACATCTTCGTGCCCGTCAGGCGGAACCCGTCGCCATCGACGTCGGCGCGCAGGGCGAGCGCGGCCGCGTCAGAGCCAGCCTCCGGCTCGCTGAGCGCGAACGCGGCGACAGCCTCGCCTGCGGCGAGCCGCGGGATCCACGCCTCGCGAATCTCGGGCCTGGCCGAGCGCAGGATCGGATAGCCGCCGAGGCCCTGGAGTGCGAGCGCCGTCTCGGCCTCCGTGCATCCGTGTGCAAGGCCCTCACGCAGCAGGCAAAGCTCGACGGCCGAGCCCGCGCCCTCGCTCGGCAGGACCCGCTCAAGCAGTCCCCGGTCGCCGAGGGCGCGCACGAGCGGCCGGTTGATCCGCCCCGGCTGCCCCTTCTCCGCCAACGGCCCCAACACGTCGTGACCAAGCTCGCGCGCGCGCTCGATCAGCTCTCGCTGGGCCTCCGACAGATGGCTGGACTCAGCCATCGGGAACGACGGCGACGCCCATCAGCTCGACGCGCGCTTCCGGGTCGAAGAGGGCTGAGGCCCCGACGAGCGCCATCGCCGGATAGCGGCGCCCGAAATGGCGGCGCCAGACCTCGCCCAGCTCACGCAGCGAGGCACGGTACTCGCCCACGTCGGTGGCGTAGACGACGAGCGACACGAGGTCGTCCGGCTCTCCGCCCGCGGCCCGCAGGGCAGCGACGAGGTTCGCCACCGCGGCATCGAACTGGTCGACGACCGTCTCGCCGGCCCCGATTTGCCCGCCCAGGTACACGGTTCGCCCCTGCGCGGCGACGACCGCGTGCGCGTAGCCGATCGGCTCGGCGAGCCCGGGCGCGGTGACGATGCGGTGCTCGGCGCTCATCGGCCCGTCCAGGCGGGTCGGCGCCCGTCCGACCATGCGGCGTAGAACTCTCGATGATCCTCGCTCTGCATCATCAGGGCCTGCCCGAGCGCCTCCAGCTCGATCGCGCCGGCGAGATCGAGGTCGAGCTCGCGGGTAAGCAGCACCTTCGTCGTCGAGTAGGCCAGCGCGGGGCCGTCCGCGAGCTGGCGTGCGAGCGCTCCCGCTGCTGCCGGCAACTCGTCGTCGTCGACGACCTGCGTCGCCAGGCCGATCTCGAGCGCGCGTTCCGCCGTGAGCTCCTCGCCGAGGACCAAGAGCTCCATCGCGCGGCCGAAGCCGACGAGGCGCGGCAGGAGATACGCGGAGCCCATGTCCGCGCCGGCGAGCCCGACCCTGGTGAAGAGAAAGGCGAACGACGCCGAGCGCGCCAGCAGGCGGAAGTCGCTCGCCAGCGCGAGTACCGACCCCGCTCCGGCGGCAACGCCGTTGACGGCCGCTACGATCGGTAGCGGGCAGTCGCGCATCGCCTTGACGACCCCGCCGCTCATCCGCGTGAACTCGAGGTGGTCGGCGGTCGGCAGGCGCTGGAGCTCGCCGATGATCTCCTCGACGTCGCCGCCGGAGCAGAAGCCGCGCCCCCGCCCGGCGAGGACGAGCACGCGCGCGTCCCCGCGGTGGGGCAGCTCGCCGAGCAGGTCGCGCAGGTCGGCGTAGGCGTCGAAGGTCAGGGCGTTCAGCTTCTCGGGCCTCGAGAGCGTCACGGTCGCGACGCCGGCCTCGACGGCGAACTCGAAGTTGTTCCAGCGCTCGGTGAAGTCGGCCGAGGCCCGGAACCGGCTCATGCCTGGATCCCTCCTCCGTCGAGCACGAGCGTCTGCCCGTTGAGCGCCGCCGCGTCGGGCGAGGCGAGGAACGCGACCGCGAATGCGACCTCGTCCGGCTCGAGCAGGCGGCCGAGCGGCGACGAGGCGACGAGCGCCGCCTCGGTCTCCTCCTCGCTCTTGTCCGTCGCGGCGACGATGCGCGCAATCGAGCGATGTGTCATGTCCGTTCGCACGTATGCCGGGCAGACGGCGTTCGCAGTGACGCCCGTGCCGGCCACCTCCGCGGCCACCGCGCGCATCAGGCCCACGGCGGCGTGCTTCGACGCCGCGTACGCAGCGGTGTAGCGAAAGCCGATCCGGCCTGCGGTCGACGCGACAGTCACGATGCGTCCATTCCCTCGCGCGATCATGCCGCCGACCGCCGCTCGCGTGCAAAGGAACGCGCCGGTCGCGTTGACGTCCAGGTGCGTTCGCCAATCGACCAGCGTCGTGCGTTCGAGCGGAGCGCTGACCGCGACACCGGCGTTGTTGATCAGGACGTCGATCGGGCCCAGGCGCTCGAAGAGTGCCGCCACCTGATCCTCGTCCGTCACGTCGCAGACCTCGGCCGCGGAGGCCTCGGTCGCCTCGAGCGCGTCGCGATCGCGCCCGACCGCGATGACCCGATCGCCGGCAGCGGCGAAGCGCGCGACGACCGCCCTTCCGATGCCCTTCCCACCGCCCGTGACGACGACGACGCGCGGCCGGGCGCTCATACGACCGCCTCGAGCTCGGCGCGCAGCGCTCGGCGATCGATCTTGCCGGAAGGCGTCTTCGGCAGCTCCGCCACGAAGCGGACGTCCCGCGGGTACTTGTGGGGAGACAGGTGCGTGCGCACGTGGTCCTGCAGCGCGGCCGCAAGGTCCTCGGAGCCGGCGATGCCGACGCGCAGGACGACGTGGGCCCGAGTCAGCGTCAGGCCCTCGTCCTCGTAGCCGACGACTGCACACTCGACGACGTCGGGGTGCGAGACCAGGCAGTCCTCGATCTCAGCGGGCGCGACCCAGATGCCGCCTACCTTGATCAGCTCGTCGCTTCGCCCGCGATACCAGAAGAACCCGTCGGGGTCACGGACGAAGAGATCGCCCGTCTTCACGAGGTCGCCGCTGAACGTTCGCTTCGTCTTCTCATGCTCGTTCCAATACAGGAGTGCAGCCGTGTCTCCCTCGATCCAGAGCGTCCCGACCTCACCGTCTGGCAGGTCTTGCCCGTCCTCGTGGAGAACGCGGGCACGATACCCGGGCACGACCTCGCCGACGCTACCCGGGCGAACGCGTCCGGGACGGTTCGAGATGTAGATGTGGTAGGCCTCGGAGGAGCCGATCCCGTCGAGCACCTCGACGCCGAAGGTCGCGCGCCAGCGCTCGTAGAGCTCACGCGGGAGCGCTTCGCCGGCCGACGTGCAGAGGCGCAGGCACGAGAGGTCCTGCCGTGCGGCGTCGGGGTGGGCGATCATCGCGGCCATCATCGTCGGTACCTGGACGAGGATGCTGGGCCGGTGTCGCGCGACGAGCTCGAAGATCCGCTCCGGCGTTGTCCGCTCGGGGAAGACGATTCCGGCGGCGCCGACGCCGAACGGGTACAGCGCCGTGAGATCTCGCGCGTAGCCGAAGAAGAGCTTCGGGACCGGCAGCACGACGTCGTCCTCCCGGATGTCCAGCACGCCGCGCGCGTACCAGTCGAAGCTGAGAAGCGCGCTGTGCTGCGGGTGCACGGCCGCCTTCGGGAGGCCGGTGCTGCCCGTCGTGAACTTCCAGATCGCGATGTCGTCACGCGCGGTCGGTGCCGGTTCGAGCTCGTCCGGCGCGCCGGCGACAAGGGCCTCGAAGGAGGCCTCCCGGGGGCGCAGCTCCTCGGTCGCGCCGACCACGAGCACCCGACGGAGCCAGGGGCTCGAGACGGCTGCCTCCCGGACCCGCCCGAGCGTCGTCGCATCGGCGACCACCACGCCCGCGCGCGTGTAGTCGAGGTAGTAGGCGTAGTCCTTCGGCTGGAGGAACGTGTACGCCTCGGCCGTCACGGCGCCGATCTTCTGCGCGCCGTACCAGAGCGCCACGAACTCGACGCCGTCACCCAGGACGAGGAGAACGCGCTCTTCGGCCCGGACGCCCAGCTCACGGAGAACGTTGCCGCTTCGGTTCGTCAGCGCCGCGAGCTCCGCGTACGTGGTTTCCGCGCCCGGCCCGATCAGCGCGGTGCGGGCGCCGCGGCCCTCCTCGACGTTGCGGTCCACGAAGTAGCTCGCGAGGTTGAAAGCGCGTGGAACGTCGTCGTAGGTCAGCACGCCGCCACCTCGCGGACGAGGTCGATCAGAAGCTCGGTGAGGGTCTCGAACGTCCGCTCACCCTCCTCGGCGGTCGCCTCGGCCGGCGCGCCGCAGTACGCGCGATCCATTCCCATGGCCATGAAATCCGTCTGCCCGGCGGCGATCGCCGCCGGCATGTCGATCATCTTCGATTCCAGGCTCTCCATGCGCTGGCGTCGCACGAGCGCCGGCTCGTCGGCGAGGACGAGCGAGGTCTCGTAGCGACCTGCGTGGCACGAGCCGGAGCGGAACTCATCCGTCAGCCGTTTTGCGTTCTGGCGCCGTGTCAGGTCGAGGAGGCGGACGACGCCCTCCGACTCTGCGACAGCCTCCCGCAGCGTTCGCACCTGCTCCGGCTCGAAGTGGCTGTTCACGAGCACGATCCGCGGGAAGCCCTGCGCGGCGAGCGACCTCGAGATCTCGACGACGAGCGCGCGGAGCGTCGCCTCGCTGATCGAGACGCCGCCCGGGAAGGCGGCACCGTAGCGAGTGACGCCGTAGGGAAGCGGCGGCAGGACGAGCGCACGGATATCCCGATCGTCCTCGAGCCGCTCCGCTGCCCGCTCGCAGATGCCGAGTGAGATGAGGGTGTCCGTCTTGAGCGGCGCGTGCGGCCCGTGCGGCTCGGTCGCGCCGAGCGGGAGGAGCAGCACCGTCCGCCGTTCGTCCTTCAGCAGCGCCCCGATGTCGGGGTAGGCGAGATCTGCGAACTCGGTCACGAGGGTGCGACCGCGCTCTCGACGAGCTTCGGCGCCGGAGCGAGCTCGCTCTCGAGGTCGGAGGGAGGGAGATCGAGGATGCAGAGGTCGCCTCGGCCGGCGCCCACGATCGTGTTCACGTCGTCCAAAGTGGTGAGGTGACCGCCGACGAGCGTCGGCACTCGCGCCTCGGCTCGAACGCGGTCGCTGAGCGCGGTCAGGAACCCACGGCGGTACTCCGGCCGGTCCTCGGCGATCGTCTGCCCGGCGACCGTGTGCACGAGGTCGCAGCCGTGCTCGACCAGCGCTCGGGCGATCGCGACGCCGTCATTCACGGACATGCCGCCACGGGCCCAGTCGGTAACGGACAGGCGGACGGCAAGGACTCCGTCCCACGCCCGGCGCACGCCGTCGAGCACCTCGAGCGGGAAGCGCAGCCGGTCGTCGCCGTAGGCATCGGTCCGGTGGTTGCTGAGCGGGGAGAGGAAGCTCGCAAGCAGGTACCCATGGGCGTAGTCGAGCTCGAGGACGTCGACGTCGAGCTCCGCCGCGTGCGTTGCCGCCGCGACGAAGTCCTCGCGTAACGCTGCCATGCCGTCCTCGTCCAGCTCCCGCGGGACGACGCTGAACGGGCCGTAGGGGAGAGGTGACGCCGACACGAGCTCCCACCCGTCGCGCAGCGGGACGTCAACGCCGACCGACCTCGGTCGGCACGCTCCCCGCCGGCCCGCGTGGCTGAGCTGGAGTACAACGGGATGGGCCGCGGGCGTCCAGTTGTGGATCGTCGGCGTGCCGGGCGTGATCCGACCCTCGAGAGAGACCGCGACGAAACCGCTCAAGACGAGTCCGGCCCCGGCCGGGGACGTGTCCGGCCGGACGACCGCGCGGTTCTGCAGCTTCAGGTTCCGCAGCGAGAGCGGCGCGAACACGGGCGGCGGCGCCACGACGGCCGCGGTGCCAGTGAACCAGGCGTCGAGGGCGCGTGTGAACGCCGGGTCGCGGACGGTGAGGCTCGCGTGGCTGATCCGACCGCTCCGCGTGAGCAGGTTGAAGGCGAACTGGATCGGCTCGAGCTCCCGGTAGCCGGCGACGCGCGCGAAGTAGGCGGCGCTCTCGCTCGCCGCCTGCTGCGTCCGCTCGACGACCGGCTGGCGCTCCATCTCGTAGTCGACGAGTGCGGCCTCGACGTCCCAAGAGCGGCGCACGAGCGCGTCCCTGAGGGCGATCGCATCCTCCATTGCGAGCTTTGTCCCGGAGCCGATGGAGAAGTGCGCGGTGTGGGCCGCGTCGCCCAGGAGCACGCTGCGGCCGTGATGCCACACGGCGTTGGCGACCTTCAGGAAGTCGAGCCACAGCGAGCGGTTCGAGAGCAGCTCGCGGCCTTCCAGGTCGCGCGCGAAGAGCTTCTCGCAAAACGCGAGGCTCTCCTCCTCGGTCAGCTCGTGAAGGCCGGCGCGGCGCCACGTCGGCTCAGGGCATTCGACGATGAACGTGCTCGTATGCTCGTCGAACGGGTACGCGTGCACCTGGAAGAACCCGTGCTCGGTCTCGCGGAAGATGAAGGTGAAGGCGTCGAGGACCAAGTCGGTGCCGAACCAGACGTACTTGCAGCCCTCCGCCTCGACCGAGGTGCCGAACTCCCGCTCGTGCACGCGACGGACGACGCTGTTCACGCCGTCCGCCCCGACCACGAGGTCTGCGCCGTCGGGAGGGTCGTCGACCTCGAGGCCGAATGCGAGGTCGACCCCTAGCGAGAAGCATCGCCGCTGGAGAATCTCCAGTAGCCGCTTCCGCGCGATTGCCGAGAAGGAGTGCCCCCGAGACCTGAGGACGCGCCCTCGGAATCGGATGTCGACCCGATCCCACCGCGCGAATGTGTCCGCGATCTCGAGGTACGTCTCGTGGTCGGCGTCGCGGAGCGCGCCGAGGGTCTCCTCGCTGAAGACGACGCCCCAGCCGAAGGTGGCATCCGGAGAGTTCCGCTCGCGGACGTGCACGTCGATGGCGCGGTCAGCCTTCTTGAGCAGGATCGCCAGGTAGAGGCCGGCCGGGCCGCCGCCGACGATCGAGACCGTCATCCCGCGACCGCCTCGGCGAGGCGATCGAGCTCCGCGACGTCCGCGACGGTGGGAAAGAGGACGAGCTCGTCGCAGCCCGCCTCTTCGTAGCCGCGCACGAAGTCCTTGATCGCCCGTGCGCTCGTCAGGTTGGCGGCCACGATTCGCTCGGCGAACGGGCCGGTGAACGCGTAGTAGTCGCGGAGGTACCCGTTGCCGCGCTCGACGTCTCCGAGCCCGAAGTAGCCCTGGCCCCAGAGGCGCGGACGGCCGGGACGCCCCAGGTCCCGCCAGGCCGCATTTGCCCGCGCCGCCGCGCCGGCGAACGCCCGCGGCGGGCCACCGCCGTGCGCGTAGCCGTCGGCGTAGCGGGCCATCCTCGCAAACGCCGGGCCGCTGGCGCCCCCGACGAGCAGCTCGATCCCGTCGCGTGCCGGGCCGACCCGATCTTCGTCGACTCCGACGCGCAGGTACGCGAGCTGCTCGGAGAACCGCCGTCCGCGTCCACGGTGCTCGACGCCCGCCACCTCGTAGTCCTCGAGGCGGGCGCCGATGCCGAGACCGAGCGTCAGCCGCCGACCGGAGAGCGCGTGCACCGAGGCAGCTTGCTTGACGAGGAGCGCGGTCGCACGGAGCGGGCCGATCGCGATCATCGTCGCGAGCCGCACGCGAGCGGTGACGGCCCCGGCGGCGGCGAGCGCTGTGAACGGCTCGAGGCTGTCGTACACGACGCGGTCGAGCGCGGCCAAGCTCGAGAACGGCCCGGCATCCGCACGTCGCGCCCACTCGAGCAGCAGGGTGCCATCCGTGCCCGGCGTCGTGGTCGGGAGGCCGACGCCGACGTTCATGCGTTCGTCCGTGTCCGCGTGCAGGAAGGTTTACACTTCACCGAGGTGATGTGTCAAACAACTGCTGGCTCGCGGCCGCTGTGAGTGACGTAGGCGTTCCGCGCGCCCGGCTGCTCGAGGTCTCGCCGTTCGACCGCCACTACGGGCTCGAGATCGTCGAGTGCAGCGACGAGCTCGTGCGGGGCCGAGTCCCCGTGCGGGAGCACGTCACACAGCCAATCGGCATGGTGCACGGCGGTGTCCATGCATCGATCGCGGAGGGGCTCGCGTCGCTAGGGACGAACCACGGCGTCGCCTCCGAGGGCAAGCTCGCGCTCGGAATGTCGAACGAGTCTGCGTTCCTGCGTCCCGTCAGCAGCGGGACCATCCATGCCACCGCGCGGCGGCGCCACCGCGGCCGAACCACCTGGATCTGGGACGTGGAGCTGACTGACGATGAGGGGAGACTGTGCGCCCTGAGCCGGGTGACCGTCGCGGTCCGCTCGGCCCCGTGACCGAGGAGCCTGCGGCAGCACTATTCGAGCGCCGGCCGCAGAGCCTCGTGATCACACTCCTTGGCGCGTACGTCTATCCGGAAGACCGCACGGTGTGGTCGGGAGGCCTCGTGAGGCTCCTTGGCGAGTTCGGCTTCTCGGCGGGCGCGGCACGAGTGGCGCTGGCGCGACTGACGCGCCGCGATCTCCTTGCACGCGTGCGGGACGGGCGGCTCGCTCACTACCGGCTCACGCCCCGCGCGGCGGCGCTGCTCGACGAGGGCGACCGGCGAATCTTCTCGCTCGGCCGCGATGTACGCGCTGCCAAGGTGTGGACGATCCTTTGGCATGCGATTCCCGAAGAGCGGCGGCTCGAGCGTGGCCGGCTTGCCCGCCGGCTGCGGTTCCTCGGGTTCGGGTCGGTGCAGGACGGTGTGTGGATCTCGCCGCACGATCGCGAGCGGGAGGTGGCGGCGCTGCTCGAGGAGCTGCGCTTGGTCGGTCACGCGGCGGTCCTCCTCGCACGCCCGGCGGGCCGTCTCGATTTCGAGGCGTTCGCTGCTCGCGCGTGGGACGTGGACGAGCTGACGAAGCGCTACCACGCGTTCGTGATCGCCTTCGGAGGACACGCGCCCGCGGGGCGCGACGGTCTCGACGACCATGAGGCCTTCCTCGTCCGGACGCGACTCGTGCACGCCTTTCGGCAGTTTCCCTTCCTCGACCCAGGGTTGCCCGATGATCTGGTCCCGACGCACGGTCACCGCGCACAAGCCGTCGGCCTCTTCCACGATCTCTATGGGTCGCTGGCCGAGCCGGCGCAGCGGCACTTCGACGCGACGACCGTACCGCCGGGACCTCGGCGCCCTCGATGACAGGATCAGTCGTCCTGCGGACTGAGCCGGACGGCGGCATCGAGGAAGCGGGCGCAGAGCGAGCGGCCAATGACGTTCCAGGCCGCAATGTGGCGCTCCGCGTCGGCGACGAAGGACTCGGGCGGGACGGGCGCCTGGGCGCCGTAGCTCCGGATCCACCCCACCAGCTGCTCGAGGCTCACCTCGGGATGAAACTGGACGCCCCAGACGGCCTTCCCGAGCCGGTACGCCTGTGGACCCACGTCGTTCCTCGCAAGCTCCACCGCGCCAGGCGGGACGCCGGCCGCGTACTCATGCCACTGGAAGGACGGAAAGCGGCCCGGGAGCGCGGAGAAGATGGGGTCGCCCTCCGCCGCGTCGGTGAGCTCGACCGGGAACCAGCCAATCTCAGGCTCGGGCGCGCGCTTTACCAGACCGCCCGCGGCGCGGGCGAACAGTTGCGCCCCCAGGCAGACCCCGAGCGCGGGCACGCCTTCGTCAAGGACGCGCTCGAGGTACTCCACCTCGGGACCGAGCCAAGGGTGCGCCTCCTCCTCGTAGGGGTGCGCTGTCCCGCCGAGCACGAACACGGCTTCGTAGTCGCTCGGCGGCCGCTGTGGCCGCTCTCCTCTGTGGAGGCGCACCTCGACGACGATGTCGCCGCGGCCCTCCATCACCTCCCCGAAGAGGGAGGGGCCGCCGCCGTCGCCGTGGACGAGCGCGAGGACCTCCACGTGGCGAATGTATACATTCGGGGCGATGAGGCGCGTCCGCATCGAGGTCGAGGGCCGTCCGCTCTGGGGAATCCCGGAAGGTGATGCGATCGAGCTCGAGGACGGCCGGGTCCTTGCCGAGGCTGAGGCCCGCTATCTGCCGCCTGTCGAGCCGTCGAAGATCATCGCGACTCATCTCACCTACCGGAGCCGAGCGGAGGAGTACCGCATGGACCGGCTTCCATCCGTGCCCTCGTATTTCCTCAAGCCGCCGAGTTCCGTCTCGGCGCACCGCGCCTCGGTGGCGCGCCCCCGCGGCTGCCGCTTCCTCAACTACGAGGGGGAGATCGCCGTCGTCATCGGTGAGCGCTGTCTCGGGGCCTCGGTGCGCGACGCCCTCCGCTACGTCGGCGGGTACACCATCGCCAACGACTGGGGCGTCCACGATTTTCGCCACGCCGATCGCGGCTCGATGCTGCGGGTCAAGGGCCAGGACGGGTTCTGTCCTCTCGGGCCCGCGCTCGTCGACGCGGGAGACCTCGATCCCGACGATCTAACGATCCGCACGTACCGGAACGGCGAGCTCGTCCAGGAAGGCCACACGGGGCGCGACCTCCTCTTCTCGTTCGCCTACCAGATCGCGGATCTGTCTCGCCTGATCACGCTCGAGCCCGGCGACGTGCTCCTTACCGGGACGCCGGCCAACTCGCGGCCGGTCGAGCCCGGCGACATGGTGGCCGTCGAGGTGGACGGGATCGGGCGCCTGGAGAACTCGGTCGTCGAGCTCGCGCGGGAGCTCGAGACGATCGGAGCGCAGCCCACGACAACCGCAAACACGCTTCACGTCGCCTTGGCCATCCCCGAGGACGAGGCCGAGCGCCGAATGGGTGCTGCGTGAGGGCACCTCGCCAGCTCGAGATCCGGAGCGTCGTGGACGACGTCCACGAAGCCCTTCTCGAGCGGATCGTCGCCGGTGAGCTGGCGCCGGGCACGCGTCTCCGTCAGGAGGCGCTTGCGGACGACCTCGGGGTCTCGCGTACGCCGCTGCGCGAGGCGCTCGTGCGGCTGGCGAGCGAGGGTCTCGTCGAGTTCATGCCGAACCGGGGCGCGACGGTCGCTCGCAGGGACTTCAGCGACATGCAACAGGCGTGGCGCGCCCGTCTCGTGATCGAGCCCGGAGCTGCCCGTCTCGCCGCGGAGCGGCGGGACGCGGAGTCGATCGAGCACATGCGCGAGACCGTCCGGCGCCAGCGCGTGGTCGCCGGAGACCTGACAACGAGCTTCGCGCTCAACCGCGAGTTCCACCTCACGCTCGTCCAAGCTTCCGGGAACGCCCACCTCGCGCAGTTCGCCGACCTGCTCTGGCTGACGCGGATCGGCGTCCCGATCTTCGCCCGGCAGGCCCGCGAGCGCGAGCAGATTCTGGCGTGGGCGGACGAGCACGAGGCCATCACGGAGGCCGTGGCTGCCGGACAGACGGCGCGAGCCGAACGCCTGACCCGCGACCACATCGCGGCGTACCCTCCCCCGCCAGAGCGGCAGCTGATTGACTAGATCCGCTCGCGCCTGACGCGGTTTCGCAGCGTCCCAACCCCTTCGACCCAGACCTCGACGACATCACCCTCCTCGAGGTAGCGAGGCGGCGTCCGCGAGTCGCCGACTCCTCCCGGCGTCCCCGTGGCGATCACGTCGCCCGCCTCGAGCGTGAGCCCTTTCGAGAGATAGACGATGAGGTCTGTGAACGAGAACAGGAGGTCGTCCGTCCAAGCTTCCTGCATGAGCTCCCCGGAAACCGTCGTCCGCAGGCCGATCCGATCGAGGTCGATGCTGTTCGGGGAAGCGATGCATGGTCCCAGCGGGGCGAACGTGTCGAAGCTCTTCCCGAGCGTGAACTGACGCAGGGGGGTCTCGAGCTGTGCCCGACGGCCGGAGACGTCGTGGATGGCCGAGATACCGCCGATCGCTCGGCGCGCCATGTCAGGCGTGGTCCGGTAGACCCTCTCGCCGAGCACGATTGCGACCTCGCCCTCGAAGTCGGGACGGTTCTCCTCGGCCGGCACGACGATGTCCTCGCCGGGGCCGATGAGTGCCGACGTCCACTTGGCGAAGACGACCGGAACGGCCGGCACCTCGAGGTCCGACTCGTCCGCGTGGGAGCGGTAGTTGAGGCCGATCGCGAGGATCTTCTGGGGTACGACGGGGTGCAGGAGCCGAACGTCCCCGAGGTCGTGCTCGGGGCCCGTCGCCTCTGCGAGTGCGCTCCAGGCCTCGGGCGTGGGGACGAACCCCTGAGGTCCGGACGGCCCGGCGTCGCGCACACGGGAGTTCTCGAGCGCCCCGATGCGCACGCCTCCTCGTGCGTCGACGAATCGCACCGCCTTCATGCGGCTTCCTCCTGCTCTTCGCGCAAGACCTTGAGCGCGTTGATGGCGCGCGGGAAACCTGCGTACGGGGCCGTCTGGAGAATCGCCTCCTCGATCTCGGAGAACGAGACGCCGAGCACGCGGAGCGCCCGGACGTGAGCTCGAACCTGTGGGTCCGCGCTTCCGAGCGTCGTCAGCACGGCCACGATGATGAGCTCGCGCTCGCGCACGCCCAGTCCCGACCGGGCGTGCACGTCGCCGAAGGCGAAGTCCACGATCCAATCGCCCATGTCGCCCATGCGGGCGAGGAACTCCTCCCCGCCCGGCTCGTCGCCCAGCTCCGCGAGCCGGGCCAGCCCGCGCTCTCGCCGCTCCACGTCGCTCACGGGGCCTCTCCTTGCACTCGGGGACGAAAACGGGATATTGTATGCAACTGATGGCGCCGACGCGCGAATGGCGCTGGTCAGCAACGGGCGAATGCTAGCTCTCCGCCGGATAGACCACGTCTGCATCCGGGTGGCGGATCTCGAGGAGGCCGTCTCGCGCTGGTGCATCCAGTTCGGCCTCACCGAGAGTCGACGAGACGATGGCCGGGCCTTCCTCCGCTGCGGCTATGAGCCCTACTCGCTCGAGCTCGTCGAGGACGATCCTCCCGGCTTCGACCACCACGCGTGGGAGCTCGTCCGTGGGCTTCCCCTCGAGGAGGCGGCCGCTCACCTCGAGCGCACTGGGGTGGACTTCGAGGCCCGAGGCGAGAGCCTCCACTTCGAGGATCCAGAGGGCAACGGCGTCGAGCTCGTTCCCTACCGGCCGATTGACGATCCGCGGCCGGACGTCGGCCGCTCCACGACCGAGCTCCCGGGCTACCGCCCCCGCAAGCTCGGGCACACGAACTTCCTGACCGCGGAGCTCGAGGAGCAGACCGCCTTCTACACGGAGGTGCTCGGGATGCGCATTACCGACGGCCTTGGCGGCGCGGGTGTCTGGCTCCACGTCAACGCAGACCACCATGCGCTCGCCTTCGTCGACAAGGGCTATGCGCACCTCCACCACCTCGCGCTCGAGCTCGTCGACTGGGGCGAGCTCAGGGTCGCCTTCGACCACCTCGCCCAGCACGGCCGCTGGCTCGCCTGGGGACCGCTCCGCCACGGCCTCGGCCGCAACCTCAGCGGTTACGTGCGCGTGCCCCAGGAGGAGTGCTTCGTCGAGCTCTTCTGCGACATCGAGCAGCTCGAGTCCGACCACGAGCCGCGCGAGTGGCCCGACGATCCGCACTCGTCGAACGTCTGGGGCATTCTGCCCCCCCGCTCGTACTTCCGCTTCGACGCCGAGGCGGTCGAGTCCGAGCGGCAGGGTCTGGAGGCCCTGGGAATTCCGCTGAGAGAGAGGGGAGCGTGATGGCGACGGCCCGAACCGAGGAGAGTCAGCGGGCGCAGCCCAGCGTGGCCGCCAGGACTGGGGAGCAGTTCCTCGACGGTCTGCGAGGCGACGCGCGCGAGATCTGGCTGAACGGCGAGAGGATCACGCACCCCCTCGAGCACGACGAGCTGCGGGCCGCGGCCGAGTCGATGGCGCGCGTGTTCGACCTTCAGCACGAGCATGCAGCCGAGATGCTCGCTCCCTCGCCCGACGACGGCCGTCTCGTGAACGTCACGCACCTCGTCCCGCGCTCGCGCGAAGACCTCGAGCGGCGCCGGCGGGCCATCGAGCTGACGGCATCGCTCTCGGCCGGGATGATGGGCCGGACGCCTGACTACCTGAACGTCACGTTCGCCTGCTTCGCCGGCCGCGCTGATGTCTGGGCGCGCCGGGGAAACGAGCAGGGCGCTGAGAACATCGTCGCCTACCAGAAGCGTATGCGCGACGACGACCTCTCGACGACACACGCGCTGATGAACCCGCAGGTCGATCGCACGAAGCCCGAGGCAGAGCAGGCCGCCGGCGAGGTCGCTCTCCACAAGATCGGCCAGACAGACGCCGCGATCGTCGTCCGCGGGGCCCGCATGCTCGCCACGCTCGCGCCCTTCGCCGACGAGCTGCTCATCTACCCGGGCTCCGACATCCG
>JAIBJN010000112.1 GCA_020029595.1 Actinomycetota bacterium
CTTCGAATCCGGGTGTCAGAGGTTCGACTCCTCTCGGAGGCATCCCACTGTCTTGCTGCATGAGACAAACTGAGAGGAGGAGCACGACCATGAACGTCAAGACCTTCGGCCCCGTCGACGAGCGGAGCCTCGCGCAGCTCGAGCGCTGCATGGCGGCCGGCGACGCCGAATGGGGCGTCCTCTGCGCCGACCACCACCCGGGCTACTCGCAGCCGATCGGCGGTGCCATCGCCTACGAGGGCTACGTCTCGCCCTCGGGCGCCGGCTACGACATCGGCTGCGGGAACAAGGCCGCCCGGACGCTCCTCACCCGAGAGGATCTGGACGCCCTGGGCGGCGTCGAGTCGCTCATGCGCGAGATCACTCGCCGGATCTCGTTCGGCATGGGCGTCCCGGCCCAGGAGCGGGCCGACCATCCGGTGCTCGAGCGGATCCGAAACGCCGACTTCGCGCCGCAGCGGAAGCTCGCGCAGGGAGCGGCGGCGCAGCTCGGCACGGTCGGCTCGGGCAACCACTACGTCAACCTGATGGAGGACGAGGAGGGCTACGTCTGGGTCGGCGTCCACTTCGGCTCGCGCGGCTTCGGCCACAAGACGGCGTCGGGCTTCCTCGCCCTCGCGGCGGGCCTGCCGTTCGACGGGAAGGTGACCGAGGGCAAGATGGATTCGCCGCCCGTGCTCTTCGAGGTCGGCTCCGAGCTCGGTGAGTCCTACGTGGCCGCGATGGAGCTGGCCGGCGAGTACGCCTACGCCGGGCGCGACGTCGTCGTGGCGAAGGTGCTGGAGATCCTCGGCGTCGAGGCCGTCCACCAGGTGCACAACCACCACAACTTCGCGTGGCGGGAGGAGCACTTCGGCCGCACCTACTGGGTGATCCGGAAGGGCTGCACGCCCGCCAGGCCGGGTCAGGAGGGCTTCGTCGGCGGCTCGATGGGGGACGAGTCGGTGATCCTCGAGGGCGTCGCCGGGGAGGAGGCGGAGGAGTCGCTCTTCTCGACCGTGCACGGCGCCGGGCGCGTGATGAGTCGCTCGCGGGCGGCGGGCCGCGTCCGCTGGCGCAAGCGCTGGGCCTGTCGGAACCGCGACTGCGACCGCGCCTTCGGCACCAACACGCCCTGCCCGGACCATCCGCAGGCGGGCGTCAAGAAGGTGTGGATCGAGGAGCAGTTGAAGCCCGGCGTCGTCGACTGGCCGGCCGTCCTGGCCCGCCTGCGCGAACAGGGCATCGTCCTCGTCGGCGGCGGTGCGGACGAGGCGCCCGAGGTGTACAAGCGCCTGCCGGACGTCCTCGGCGCACACGCGGCCTCGATCCGCGTGAAGCACACGCTCCGCCCGCTCGGCGTGGCCATGGCCGGTCGGGACGTCCACGACCCGTACAAGGACTGAGCGCCGGCGTGCTTCGCCTCAGGTGTTCGTCCCGGCCCCAAGAATTCCCTCCCCCTCTCGCCAGTAGTACTTCTCGCCGCGGTCGATCAGCGAGGGGTCGCGGAGGGCGTTCTCGCGTTCATCGTCGTTGAGACGGAGGAAGCAGCTCCGATCTTCGTTGTCGTTGGGGATGACGACGCCCAGGTGGTAGCGCAGAAACCCCTTGTAGTAGCCCCAGTGGGGCCGGACGTACTGATTGGGGTCGAGGATGGAGAAGAACGCCGTGTAGACCCGCGGGACCCCGCGGAGCAGCCGCGCGGTCTCCGGGCACAGGGCGCAGTTCTCCTCGACGAAGCTGCCCGCCTTCAGGAGGAACGACTTCCAGCGAATGGTGTGAATGCCCCCGGCCGTGTACGAGCCACCCAGAGCCTCGGCGCCAACCCAGATACGCGCCGGCCGACGCCAGCAGGAGGAAGGCCGCCGGACGGCGTCCAGTCATCGGCGGCCACCGAACGGCCGGGTTCGCGGGGATCCGGAAGGCCAAGCCGTCCGCGCGCTGACTCCGGGCTCAGCCAACCTCGTCGAGCGCAAGCGATTCCACGACCGCGACCTCGTAGTAGTCGAGGCCAGTCATCGTCGTCTGCACGCTCGCCGCGACCTCGTCGCGGAGAGCGCCCCCACGGGTCGCGTCGGCCGCCATCGCCTCCTCGCTCGCCCAGAACGTGATCCCGAGCGACCTGCCGCTGTCCCGGTCGACGAGGGCTACAAACCCGCGGAAGTCGGTCGCCTCGCGGAGCCACGGGATAACCTCCTCGCGGAAGATCCGGAGGCCCTCCTCGATGCGCTCCGGAGCGCCCTCGAACGTGGTCACGCGCGCGAACACCGGCGGCTCCGTGCGAGTCTACGTCAAGCCGGCTGTTCCGCCCGCCGCCGGCTACGCTCTCTTCATGGGAGCTAGGAAGCCCCGCGGACGGCGCCGAGCAAGGCGCGCAGCTCTTCGAGGAGGCCATCGGTCCGCTCGCGGCCGAGCTGCTCCTTGACGGAGCGCTGAGCGGCCCGCCAGGCGGGCTGGGCGGACTCGAGCCGGGAGAGCCCGTCCGGCGTGAGCGAGAGCACGCGCCGGCGCCGGTCCTCGCCCCGCGCTTCCGCGACGAGCCCGACGCGAACGAGCGGCTCGACCTCGCGGGCGAGCGTCGTCCGGTCTATGGCGAGGCGCGCCGCAAGGTGGCCGAGGGGAGCGGACCCCTCGACCTCGAGGCGGGCGAGGATCGAGTACTGGGTCGTCCGCAGGCCGAACGGCTCCAGCGCCTGGTCGTAGATGCGCGCGACTGCGCGCGTGGCCATGCGGAGCGTCGCGCAGACGCACGGCGACTCGACCGGATCGACTGCGGCGCTCATGCAGATAGGAGTATATACCCCTTTCTGCTAGGATCGCCTCGTGCGGGGGCGGGTGCACTACGCGTGGGTGGTCGCCGGAGTCGGGTTCGTGGCGCTCGTGATGGCCGCTGGCTTCCGCTCGACGGCCGGCGTGCTCCTCGTCCCCCTCCACGACGAGTTCGCTGGAGCCACGAGACGATCGGCCTGGCCGTCTCCCTGAACCTCCTCTGCTTCGGGCTCGGCGCACCCTTCGCGGCCGCGCTCGTCGAGCGTCTGGGAATGCGCCGCGTCGTCGCCGCTGCGCTCGGGGTCATCGCCGTCTCCTCGCTCCTCACGCTCGGGATGACCGAGCCGTGGCAGCTCTTCCTCCTCTGGGGCGTCGTCAACGGCCTGGCCACCGGCGCGGTCTCCGTGCCTCTCGCCGCGATCATCGCCAACCGCTGGTTCGTTACGCGGCGCGGCCTCGTCACCGGCCTCCTGACCGCGAGCAACGCCTCCGGCCAGCTCGTCTTCCTGCCGCTGCTCGCCTGGGTCGCCGGCTTCGACTGGCGCTACGCGGCTCTGCTGGTCGCGATCGCGGCGCTCGTCGGCGTCATGCCGCTCGTCCTCGTGCTGATGCGCGACCGTCCGCGGGACGTGGGGGCGCTGCCTTACGGCGCGGGGTCCGAGTGGGAGGAGCCGCCCGTCGCGCCTCCGGTCCTCGGCGCCGCCCTCGCCGGTCTCCGCGTTGCGGCGCGCTCGCGGACCTTCTGGCTGCTGGCCGGGACGTTCTTCGTCTGCGGCGCGACGACGAACGGACTCGTCTCCACGCATCTGATCCCTGCCGCGCACGACCACGGGATCGCGCAGGTGAGCGCTGCGAGCCTGCTCGCCCTCATCGGCGCGTTCGACATCGTCGGGACCCTCGGCTCCGGGTGGCTGACGGACCGCTTCGACCCGCGCAAGCTCCTGCTCGTCTACTACGGCTTCCGCGGGCTCGCGCTGCTCGCGCTCCCGGTCGCCTTCGGCTCGCAGTACGCCGCGCTCGTCGGCTTCGCCGTCGTCTACGGGCTCGACTGGGTCGCCACGGTCCCTCCGACGTCGGCCCTCGCGACGGCGACCTTTCCGCGCCAGGCCGGCGTCGTCTTCGCGTGGATCTTCAGCGCCCACCAGTTCGGCGCGGCTGCGGCCGCGTGGGGGGCGGGGTTGGCGCGGACTGCGACTGGGGAATACACGGCTGCGTTCGTCGTCGCGGGCGGGCTGGCCCTCGTGGCCGCGGCGGCGGTTCTCCTGATCGCGGCCGGCCCGCGTCGGCAAGCCGGAGCGCCCGCGACGGCGTAGCCTCGCTCCCGGGGCGTCCTCGCTACGCGTCCCGCGGCGTCCCGCGGATCGTGGCGACTCCGCCTGCCCGCGCCCGCTCGGCCGCCCGCTCGAGGAAGGCGGCGTCGAGGCGCTGCGCCTCGTGCAGCACCTCACCCTTCGCCAGCAGCCGCCACGGCGGCCCGTAGCCCGGGTTCGGCGGGGGCGTCTCGCCCAGACGCAGCTGGTCGAGCGTCCGGCCGGGCATGAGGCGGTTCAGGTCGAGCGGCCCGGAATAGCCGTCGATGCGCCCCTTGGAGGTGTACTGGTGGACGGCGATGCTCGTCCAGCCGCCGACCGCGCGCACCGCGTGCACCTTGCCGTCGTCCGGCCCGTAGCTGGCGAGCCAAAGCGGGTAACGCGTGAAGCCGCTGGCGTTGCCCACGACCGACTGCCAGAAGCTCGGGTACGTGTAGAGGATCGGTGGCTCGCCGATGCGCCGCTCCACTCGCCGGAGCCATCGTCTCGCCCAGAGCGCCATCTGTCTCGGAGAGAGTCCGGGGTGCTCGAAGTCGAGGACCGGCAGGAGGTCCCCCTCGCGCGGGTCGGCTACCTCGAGGAAGTGGTCGGCCTCGGCGACCGGGCCGTCGTCCGCGTCGGGCCGGGCGAAGTGGTAGGCGCCCGTCGGGATCCTGTGACGCCGCGCCGCCTTGCGGTGGCGCTCGTAGGTCGAGTTGACGTAGCCCGTGCCTTCGGTCGCCTTCACGAACGCGAACTCGAGGCCGGCCTCCTTGACGGCCTTCCAGGAGAGCGAGCGCTGGTAGGCGGAGACGTCGATGCCCTTCACGCTGCGGGGAGTCTTGCACGGGCCGTGATCCCTCGACGAGCGCGAGACGCGGCCGCGCGGTGTCGAACCACGAGGCTCTCGTGGCAGTCTGCACGTTTCCCTCGTTCGAGTGAACGAGGCTGGCGGTTTGACGCCCGATGACGGGACGAATGGGGCGCTCTTACCTGCCGCCGCAGGTTCTCGTCATTGTCGCCGTCCTGGCCGCAGTCGGCGTCGTCCTCACCGTCCTCGCACGGCCGGCGGCCGGCCGTGAGCCTTCGAAGGAAGAGGCGGCCGCCTCTCCCGCGGTCCTGGAAGCC
>JAIBJN010000113.1 GCA_020029595.1 Actinomycetota bacterium
CTCGAGGACTGCCATGCCGATCACCTTCCCGAGCGTCGGGCTCTCACACGGGCTCGTGAGCGTCCCCGCGGGCTTCCCGTCCTTCGTCACGGCCGCGCCGTACTCGGGCACGTCGGAGCCCTCGACGGAGAGGGTCACCAAACGCCGCGGCGGTTCTTTGGCCGTCTCCTCGAGCGCCGTGCGCCCGCAGAAGTTACCCGTGTCCATCCGGATCACCTTGTCGAGCGACATGTCGAAGGGATCCGTCTCGTGTTGGAAGTAGTCGTAGCCGATGAAGATGAGCCCCGACTCGATGCGAAGCGTCTCGATGGCGGAGAGGCCGTAGGGCTTTGCGCCCGCGCCCGTGAGGACGCCCCAGAGCTCCTCCGCGTAGTCCGGCTCGCAGAAGATCTCGTAGCCGAGCTCCCCGGAGTAGCCCGTGCGCGAGACCCAGCAGGGGACACGGCCGACGTGGACCTGGTGCGGGAAGAAGCGAAAGTAGCCGAGACTCTCGACGGGCTCGTCGGTGAGGCCGGCGAGGAGCTCGCGCGAGCGCGGGCCCTGGAGCTGGACGTGGGGAAGCTTCTCCGTGATCGGCTCGATGGCGACGTGCTTCCCGGCGACCACGTCGTTCATGTGGTCGAGGTCGGAGTCGAGCGCGGTGATCACCCAGCAGCTCGTCTCCGTGAACTTGAAGACCGTGCCGTCGCCCACCATCTTCCCGTTCGCGTCGCAGACGGGCCCGTACCGGACCTGGCCGATCTCGAGGCCGAACATGTCGTTCGTGAAGATGTGGTCGGCCGCGGCGAGCGCCTCCGGGCCGGAGAAGTCCCATTTGCGAAGCGGCGACTCGTCCCACACGCCGACGTCCTGCCTGACGGCGTGGTGCTCGGCGACCGGGTCGCCGAAGTGGCTCGGCCAGTACCAGCCCTCCCAGTCCATGAACTCGGCCCCGAGCTCGCGCTGGACGCCGTCGAAGGCCGTGCGGATGATCTCTGTGTCGGTGCTCACTCTCCCTCCTCTTCCGTTGGGCGCCAGCCTAAAGCGTTCGAGACCGCCGCTGCACGCAGGAGGAGCGAGTCGAGCGCGAGCGCCATCGCCTCGTCGCCGAAGCGGGAAGCCGGGCCCTGGAGCCCGAGCACCGCGGCCAGCTCGCCGCGGCTCCCGCGCACGGGCGCGGCGAGGGCGTTCAGCTCCTCCTCCCGCTCGCCGGCCGCCTGCGCCCAGCCCTGCTTGCGGACGCGGTCGACCTCCGCGGCGAGTGCTGCTCGGTCGACAATCGTCCGCTCCGTGAAGACGAGCAGCCGCCCCGGGCTGAGCTCGACGTCGCCGAACGCGAGCGCGACCTTGCCGGTGGCGGTCGCGTGGGCGACGCTCGGCCGCCCGACCCGCGCGACGCTCTGCACCGAGGAAGCGCTCTGCACGAAGTCGACCGTGACCGCATCGGGGTCGCCGGGAACGGAGAGCGTCGCCGTCTCGCCGGTCTCCTCCACCAGCGCTCGCAGGTGAGGGCGGGCGACCTCTCGGAGATCGAGGCGCGCGAGCACGGCGTTCCCGAGGTCGAGAAGCCGCAGGCCGAGCCGATAGCGGCCCGTCTCCTCGACGTGCTCGACGAGCCTGGCGTCCGCGAGCGTGGCGAGGAGGCGGGACACGGAGCTCGGATGGAGACCCGTCCGGCGTGCGAGCTCGTTCGTCCCGAGCTCCCCGCCGCCGCCCGCGAGCGCGTCGAGGACGGCGACCGCCCGCTCGACCGCAGCGACGCGACGCGCGGCTGGCTTTCCCGTCCGCGGCATGGTACGGTCAGTATCGCAGTTTTGAAACGCTATTGCCCAGGAGGCAATTCGATATGTCCGACCTCCCCGCCTCGCCCCGCTTCGTCGTCGTCGGCGCGGGCATTCACGGTCTCTCCACCGCGTACCACCTCGCCAGGGAGCTGCGGACGCGGGGACTCGGCTCGGGCAGGGACGTGGTCGTGCTCGAGAAGTCGGAGCCCGGCGCCGGCGCCTCGGGCATCGCCTGCGGCGTCGTCCGCAACAACTACTTCCAGCCGGCCATGAGCGAGCTCATGCAGGCCTGCGTGGAGGTCTGGGAGTCGGATCCCGCTGCCTACGCCTACAACCCCGTCGGCTACATGGCCCTCGGCCCGGCGGTCCAGGAATCGGACCTCGCGGCGACCCACGAGCGCCAGGAGAGGATCGGCTACCGCTCGACGTTGGTGACCGGCGAGGTCGAGGTCGACGCCTACATGAAGCGCCTCTTCCCGGACTGGCGCGCCCGTGGCGTCACCGCCCTCCTCCACGAGCATCAGGGCGGCTTCGCCTTCAACCGCGAGTCGGTGCTCGGCCTCGCCGGCAAGTGCCGCGAGGAGGACGTCGAGATCCTCACCGGCGTCGAGGTGAGGGCGCTCGAGCTCGAAGGCGACGGCACCGTGAGCGCGGTGGAGACGAGCCGCGGCCGGATCCAGGTCGGCGAGCAGCTCGTGCTCGCCCCCGGCCCCTGGGCGAAGCGCTTCTGGGCGATGCTCGAGCTGCCGATGACGATCGACGTGCGGACGCCTTCCGGCGAGGTCGTCCGGGACCGGCCGATGTGGACGTACTGGAACCTCCAGGAGGGCGAGATCGCCGTCGATCCCGCCATGTTCGCCACCGCCGACGGCGGCGCCCCGCCCGTCATCCACCTGGACACCGACGCGCCGCTCTCGACCGACGAGGGAGAGCTCTTGACGGACGAGCTCTGGGGCATCTACTACAAGCGCGACCGCCACGGCGTCCAGGGCGGCGCCTCGCCGCTCGTCGTCGACGGCGAGGTCGAGCTCGACCCGTATCCGGCCACGACCGACGTCGACCCCGGCTTCCGCGACATGTGGTGCGCCGCGCTCTCGCACGCCATGAGCCGTTTCGAGGGCTGCCGGTCGCTCTACAAGATGGCGCGGTCAGGCGGCGTCGGCGCCTTCACGGCGGACAACTTCCCCGTCTTCGACTACATGCGCCCGAACGCCTACGCGATCCTCGACTCGAACCACGGCTACAAGATGATCGGCGTCGGGCGCGAGGTGGCGAAGGTGCTCGTCGGCGACCACTCGAGCCTCCTCTACCCGTTCCGCTTCGAACGCTTCGCGACCGGCGACCTCCACCCGGTCTCCCACTCGCCCTATCCCTGGAGCTAGGGACCGACCCTAGCCCGGGTGGCGTGGCGACGAGTCAGGTCGTGCTCGTCCGACTCTCCGCCTGCCTGGGCGGGCACACGGCGTCCGCGTAGGAGCAGAAGACACAGCACTCGCCGGGCCTTGGCCGAAGCGTCTCCCCGCAGGCCTCACAGTTGTAGAACCGCTGACACGCGTTCGTCGGCATCGTCTCCCGCTTTTCGTGACGACATCGCGGGCACGTGATCAATGCCTCGGTGATCACCCAAGCCTCCTAGTCGCGCTCGAGCGCGACGCGGAGGTCGTGGGCGAGGTTCTCCGGCGTGAGGTCCGCGCCCGCGTGGAGGGTCGCCAACCAGACGCCGTCGCGGTCGTAGAGCCGAACCGGAGCCGAGTGGAGCTCGTCCACGCCGGTGTCCGCGGACGGGAGGATGCTGAACGCGTTCCACACGGGCCTGAGCTCGCGCTCCGAGCCGAGGAGGTACCGCAGCCCGCCCACGGCCCTGTTCCGGCGGAGGAACTCGCGGACGCTCCCGACCGTGTCCTCCTCCGGGTCGGTCGTGATGGCGAGCGCGTCCACCTCTGCCCGCTCCTTGGCGCTCAAAAGCGGCAGCGCGCGGGCGACCTGCCCCGCGATGATCGGACAGCTCTCCTCGCACTGAGAGTCGAGGAACGTCACGAGGACGACCTTCCCCCTCAGCTCGCGGCTGCGGACGACTTCTCCCGTGTAATCCCGCAGGGTGAAGTCGGGGAGGACGATCCCGGGCGGCGGCGTGCTTCCCCGGAACGCCTGCGCGGGCGCGTCGTCTCGGAGGAGCACGACCGCGAGGAAGACGGCGGCGGGGAGGGCGAGCGCCACCGCAACGGCGAGGAGCAGCCGCCTCACCTCGACGACCCCTCCTTCGCGCTCGCGATCCCGGCCTCGAGGCTCTCCCTGGAGACGGGTCCCGGGGAGTGGGCGACGATTCGTCCGGCCGCGTCGAGGTAGTACGTCTCCGGCACGCCGGTGAGCCCGTAGGCGCGGTACGTCTCGTCGGCGCGGTCGCGCACCGAGACGTAGCGGACCTCGAACTCACGCAGGAACGCGAGCGCGTCTCCCCTCAGGTCCTGGACGTCGATCCCGAGGAAGACGACCTCGCCGCGGTGCGCGTCCGCAGAGGCGTCGAGGACGGGCGCCTCGTCCCGGCAGGGAACACACCACGAGGCCCAGAAGTTGAGGACGACCGGGTACCCGCGCAGCTCCTCGACGGAGGTTCTCCCGTTGGCGAGGGCGCCGCGCAAAGCCTGCGGCCACGTCTCGCTCACGGGCCAGAGCACGTCGAGCTCGAAGGCGGGAGCGGGCGGCTTCTCTTCAGCGGCGACCCGGGCGACCAGGCTGCGTCCCTCGCCGACCGCCAGCGTCGACCAGGCGAGGAGCCCCAGCAGGCCGGCGACGACGACCGGGATCAGGATCTTTGGGAGCCTGCGCACTAGAGGGCCGTCCACCAGTCGAGGCCGAGCGCGCGGAGGCCGCGCTGCGCATAGACGTTGAGCAGGTAGAGGTAGCCCGTGAGGAGCAGGCCGCCCATCGCCACGAGCAGGAGGCCGGCGGTGACCTGAATCGCGCGGTAATGAGCCTTGACGCGCTCGAACGCCCCGAGGATGCGGGTGAACCCGAACCCGATGACGACGAAGGGAACGGCCAGCCCGAGCCCGTAGACCACGAGCAGGAGGACGCCGCTCTGGAGGGAGCCGGACGCGCCGGCGAGCGTCAGGATCGAGGCCAGGATCGGACCGACGCACGGGGTCCAGCAGAAGGCGAACGCGACTCCGAGGGCGATCGGGCCGCCCGTCCTTCGTGCCGCCCCCTGGACGGCGTCCGTCCAGCGGGCGCCGAGCGACCCCGACCAGCCGACCCCGAGCATCGCGAGCCCGAACACGACGATCAGCAGGCCCGCGATCCGGTTGAGCCAGAGACGGTGATCGTCGAGGAGCGCCCCGACCACGGACGCGCTCGCC
>JAIBJN010000062.1 GCA_020029595.1 Actinomycetota bacterium
CTGGCGGGGGCCGCCGCTCGCCGACTTCACGTACGAGCCCTTCGCCCAGACGGAGATCGCTCGCCTCAACGAGCTGCGCCTCACCGGCCTCGAAGAGCGGATCGAGGCCGAGCTCGCTCTCGGTCATGGAGCCGACCTCGTCGGGGAGCTTGAGGCGCTCGCGACGAGACACCCCTTCCGCGAGCGCCCGCGAGGACAGCTCATGCTCGCCCTCTACCAGGCGGGGCGTCAGGCCGAAGCGCTCGCCGCCTACCAGGACACGAGGCGTGTCCTCGTCGAGGAGCTCGGGATCGAGCCGAGCCCCGCCCTCCAGCGTCTCGAGGGAGCGATCCTCCGTCAAGAGCCCGCTCTAGACGTGCCGGCGGCGGCGGAGCCGGACCTGGCGCCCGCGGAGCCGATGCCCGCCCGCGAGGTGCGAAAGACGGTTACGGTCGTCGCGTTCGGCCTCGCGGAGACGGCCGGCAGCCGCGACCCGGAGGCGCTCCGACGCCTGCGGCGAAGCCTGGCGACGTCCGTTTCCCAGGCGGTCTCCCGCCAGGGCGGCACGATGGCCAGCAGCGAGTTGCGAGAGAGCCTCGTCGCCGTGTTCGGCATCCCGACGCTGCACGAGGACGACGCGCTTCGGGCCGTGCGCGCGGCCCTAGCGCTCGGAGGGCGAGAGCTTCCTTTGCGGGCGGGCATCGAGACCGGAGAGGTCGTCGTCGCGGACGGCGAGGTCGGAGGGGAGCTGCTCGCTGCCGACGTGGCCGAGAGCGCCGCCCGCCTGCGGGACGCCGCCGGCACGAGCGAGATCGTTCTGGGCGAGGCGACTCGCAAGCTCGTCGGCGCGGCCGTCCGCGTGGAACCGGCAGCCTCCGGTTGGCGGGTGGTGGAGCTCGTGCCGGAAACGCCGTTCACTCGCGAGCGCCTCGACGCGCCGCTCGTCGGCAGAACCGACGAGCTCGCCCAGCTCCGCGTGCTGCTGGCCCGCGCAGTCCACGAGCGGACAGTCCACCTCGTCACGGTTCTCGGCGTCGCGGGGATCGGCAAGTCGCGCCTCGCCCGCGAATTCGCCTCACTCGTCGGTCATGAGGCCACCGCGCTTACGGGGCGCTGCCGCTCCTACGGCGAGGGGATCACGTTCTGGCCGCTGCGCGAGCTCGTCGAGCAGGCGGCCGGCGAGCTGACGCGCGAGAGCGTTCTCGAACTGCTCGCGGGGACAGACGACGCCGCGTCCGTCACCGAGCCCCTTGCTGCTGCGCTCGGGCTCGCGGAGCCCGGCTGGACGAGCGAGGAGGAGATCTTCTGGGCGGTGCGCCGGCTCCTCGAGACGCTCGCGCACGAGCGGCCGCTGGTCGTCGCCCTCGAGGACCTTCACTGGGCGGAGTCGACGTTCCTCGACCTCGTCGAGCACCTAGCGGACTGGACGCACGACGCACCGCTCCTGCTCGTCTGTCTCGCCCGGCCCGAGCTTCTCGACGAGCGGCCCCTCTGGGGAGGCGGCAAGCCGAACGCTTCGTCGCTCCTGCTGGAGCCGCTCGGCTCGGAGGAGAGCCAGGCCCTGCTGGAGACGCTGCCCGGCGGCGCCCGGCTCCCCGATCCCACGCGCGCACGAATAGCCGAGGTGGCAGAGGGAAACCCGCTGTTCCTGGAGCAGCTGCTGGCCATGGTGGCCGAGGGAGAAGAGCTCAGCGGTGAGCTGCCGATTCCGCCTACGATCGAGGCGCTGCTCGCCGCCCGCCTCGACCGTCTCGGCCCCGGCGAGCGGGCCGTGCTCGAGAGAGTGTCGGTCGTGGGGAAGGAGTTCTGGACGGACGCGCTTTCCGAGCTTCTCCCGCCGGAGGCGCGGCCTTCGGCCTCCCGGCACCTCGCCACCCTGGTCCGCAAGCAGCTCATCCGGCAGGTGCACGCGCCCCAGGGCCGTGAGGCGCTCCGCTTCGGTCACGTCCTCATCCAGCAGGCCGCCTACCGCGCGGTCCCCAAGGAGTTGCGCGCCGACCTCCACGAGCGCTTTGCAGCCTGGCTTAGCGCGACGGCCGGGGCACGGGTCGAGGAGCTCGACGAGATCGTCGGCTACCACCTCGAGCAAGCGTTCCGGTACCACGAGGAGCTGTGGCCGATCGAGGAGCGGGCACGGGGGCTCGCCCGTCAGGCCGCCGAGTGCCTGGGCGCCGCGGGCCACCGCGCGCGGATACGGGGCGACGTGCCGGCCGCCGTGAACCTGCTCGGGCGAGCGGCCGCGCTCCTCGAAGCAGAGGAGCCCGCACGGCGTGAGCTCCTGCCGCCGCTGGCGGGAGCCCTCCTCGAGGCGGGCGAGCTGGCGCGAACTGACGCGTTGCTGGACGAGGCGCTCAAGGCAGCCAAGGCGGCGGGCGACAGTCGACTCGAGGCCCTCGTCCTGCTCGAGCGTGCCTTCTTCCTCCTGCAGATGGGTGGGAACTCGGAGGAGTCGCTCGCGCTCGCAGAGCAGGCGATTCCGCTCTTCGAGGAACACCGGGACGACGAGAGCTTGGCCAGGGTGTGGCATCTAGTCGGGTGGGCCGAGTTACATCGTGGCCAGAGCAGGCGGGCAGAGGACGCCTGGGAGCGAGGGCTCAAGCATGCCCGCGCAGCGGGCGATCCCCACGAAGAGGCCGAGATCCTCGCGTTTCTGACGGTTGGGCTCGAAGCAGGGCCGACGCCCGTCCCGGAGGTCCTCGAGCGTCTCGACGCCATCCTCGCGGCGGCCCGGGGCGACCAGAAGGTGGCGGCGGCCGTCTCGATCGTGAGCGGCTCTCTCGCGGCGATGGAAGGCCGCTTCGACCAGGCGCGAGACCTGATCGCGGGGGCACGCGCGACCTTGGAGGAGCGCGGCCAGCGAATGGCGGCGGCCGCCGCGCCCTCGCTCTTTCTCGGCCAGGTGGAGCTGCTCGCCGGTGATCCCGCGGCCGCCGAAGCGGCCCTCCGCGCCGGCTACGACGCGCTCGAGCGCATGGGCGAGAAGGCCTACCTCTCCACCGTCGCGGCCTATCTCGCTGAGGCCCTCTACGCCCAAAGGCGCTACGCAGAGGCCGAGGACCTCACGGTCGCAAGCGACTCCGCGGCCGCCCCGGACGACGTCGAGTCGCAGGTCAGGTGGCGCTGCGTCCGGGCGAAAGTCCTCGCACGGCGCGGCGAGCAGGACGAGGCCGAAAGGATCGCCCGCGAAGCACTCGCCCTCGCTGACGAGACCGACTACCTCCAGACGCGCGCGGATGCGCGTATTGGCCTCGCCGAGGTCCTCAGCCTCGCCGCGCAGCCGGGCGAGGCTGCTCGGGCCCTCGCAGAAGCCTCGGAACTCTACGAGGGAAAGGGAATCGTCATCCTCGCGACGCGAACGCGCGCGCTGCTGGAGGGGTCTCGACCGTCCTTCCCCTAGCTGGACTGACTACCCACCGCGCGTGCCGGGCGGGCCTTTCCGAGAAGGACCGGCGGGATCCCCGCCGGTCGAGCGGGCGCGGTGGTAGGCGGAGTCGAGGTTCAGGGTCAACATGCGTTCGAGGCTGGGCACGGAAGTCGGAGGCCCGCACCGGCGTTCCGTCCGAGTAGCGGAGGTCGGGCCGGAGCTCGAACGCGTCTCCAAGCGCGTCGGCGACTATCAGTCGCACCCGCTGTGGGGCTTGCTCTTCGACCAGCTCTGGGTCGAGTAGCTACGGCCGTGCGCCGGTCGAGTCCGGCAGGGAGATGACCGCCAGCCCCTCCGCCCGGGCGACCTCCGCAACCGCCGGGTCGGCGGTGGCGATCCCCTCGACGGCCGTCGTCGCGTGCGCGAGCAGCAGGCAGTCGGCCAGGGACAGCGCGCAGGCCTTCCGGTCGTAATATCTCGCGCGCACGTCCGCGGCGATCCAGGCCTCCGTCATTCCGGATGTGACGGCCGTCAACCTGCCGGCGAGGAGAAGGGGCTCGATCACGCTCCGGATCTCGCGTTCCGGAACGGCGTGCGTCCGCTGGCAGACGTCGAGAACCTCGCAGAGGTTTACCACCGGGACCTGGGCGCCGTCCGCCTTGAGCAGCCCCTCAACCTCGGCGGCGGCGGGCTCGTCGGCGATCAGCGCGACCAGCGGGTACGCGTCCAGGAGGGTCAATGGCCCCGTTCCTCGGCGGCCAGCTCGTCCGCGCGCGCCCGAGCGCGAAGCTTCTCCGTGGGGCCGATGCGGCCCTTCAGCGCTCCGCGCGCCGCCGCGACCGGATCGTCCGGAATCGGCCTGACGACGACATGGTCGCCGAGGTCTTCGACACTGACTGCGCGCGTGCCCCACCTCTTGCGAATCGTCGCGGGTAGTGAGATCTGCCCTCCTGTAGTGATTCTATGCATTCTCATGTCGATGATAGTAGCTCAATGTGCGAGCTTCGGCGTTCGCGCGACAGTGTCACGAAGCCCTTACATCCGGCCGCGATACTGATCGCGTCGGAGCGGGCACGTACTCTTGGACGTCGTGAGACGAACCGGCCTCATCTCCCTTCTGCTCGCCCTGGCGGTCGCGCTTGCCGTGGCCGGCTGCGGGGCCTCCGCGGAGACCGACGACGAGGAGCAGCAGGCCGCGCCGATCGCGGCGAGCGCCGTCGTCGAGCAGTTCCGCAGCGCGCCGGGGAAGCCCGTCCTCCGCAGCGCCGCGACCCCCGACGCCGCCTGGGAGCAGCTCGGACTGGGCTTGAACCCCTCGCCGGAGCTTCAGAGGCGGTACGGAACCTTCACGATCTACGTCGTCAAGCCCGAGAGGACGCAGGCGGTGACGTCGCTTCTCTCGGACAAGGACACGGCGAAGCCGCTCGAGCGGGCCGCCGGGGGCATCCACTGGGACTTCGACGAGGCCGCGCGCTCGTACGTCGCGTACAAGCTCTACGGCGAGAACGTCGTCCTCGCGTGGTGGAACGAGAAGCGAGAGCCCGTTACGGATTCCCGCTTCGACCGGCTCGACGACATGCTCGCCTCGCTGACGCCCAGTTGAGCGCACCCGAGCCGGCCGAGCGCGAGCCGCTCCCGGCGTGGAGCCTGCCGACGGATGCGGTCGAGCGCATCGCCATCCCTGTCGAGTGGCCCGAGCGCGTGACGCGCGCGTGGGCTTGGGGCGGGTCGGACGGCTCGGGCGCCCGCGTTTGCATCCTCGACAGCGGCATCGAGGCAGGGCACCCGCTCGTCGGCGACGTCGAGGAAGCGGTCGCCGTCTCGGTCGGCGAACGCGGGGAGACCGTCGTCGAGCCCGACGGAGAAGGCGACCTCTGCGGCCACGGGACCGCGTGCGCGGGGATCGTGCGCTCGCTCGCGCCGGGGTGCAGCATCTCGAGCGTGCGCGTCCTCGGCGCCGGCTACACGGGAGGCGGGCCGGCGCTCCTCGCGGGGCTTCGCTGGGCGATCGAGCGGGGTTTCGACGTCATCAACATGAGCCTCTCGACGACGAAGCGCCAGCTTGCACCCGAGCTGCACGACTTGGCGGACGCCGCGTACTTCCGGCGCACGATGCTCGTCGCGTCGGCACATAACATGCCCGTCGAGAGCTTCCCGTGGCGCTTCGCCTCGGTCGTCTCGGTCGGCAGCCATGAGCAGAGCGAGCCGCTCGCATTCTTCTACAACCCGACCCCACCGGTCGAGTTCTTCGCGCGCGGCGTCGGCGTCGATGCGCCCTGGGTCGGCGGCGGGCGCCTGCGCGTGAGTGGAAACAGCTTCGCGACGCCGCACATGGCGGGCATTTGCGCCCTCGTGATCGGAAAGCACCGGGAGCTGACTCCCTTCCAGCTCAAGAGCGTGCTCTACCTCGTCGCGGACAACGTCGTAGGGGCGCAGTGACCGACGACCTTCGCGCCGCCGTCGCCGCCGGCGTGCTCGGGTCCGAGGGGGCCTACCTCTCGCTGCTCACCTCCATCGCCCAGGTCGCGCGGGCCATCTTCGGCGCCCGTGCCGCTTCGATCTTCCTCCTCGACGAGGAGGCCGACGAGCTCGTCTTCGCCGCCATCGCCGGGGAGGGCTCCGACCGGCTCGTCGGCGCGCGCTTTCCCTCGAGCACCGGAATCGCAGGCTGGGTGCTCGTCACCCGCCAGCCGCTCGTGCTCGAGGACGTGTCGGAGGATCCCCGCTTTGCGCGGGACGTCGCAGAGGCCACGGGGTACGTCCCGCGGAGCCTGATGGCCGTGCCGCTCCTGCACGAGGAGCGCGTCCTCGGCGTCCTCGAGGTGCTCGACCGTCCTCAGCGTCCCGGTTTCACGCTCGAGCAGGCCGATCTCCTCGGCCTCTTTGCCAACCAGGCCGCGATCGCGCTGGACCTCCTGCTCGCCGCCCGCCGCGCGAGAGCTGTCCTTGCCGAGGAAGGTCAGAACGCAGACGTCGTCGCTGCGCTCGCCGCCGCCCTCGACGGGCTCGAGAGCGAGCGCCGAGAGGGCGCGCTGCGACTCCTCGCCGGGCTCGAGGAGATCCTGAGAACAAAATGAGCCGGGGCGGCGCGCGAGGCGCCGCCCCGGCCCGACCCGCTTGACCGCTAGCCCGACTTGAACTTGTGAGCCTCGACCTCAGGCTCATCGGACTCGCGACGTCCGGTCTCCTCGTCGGGAGGCTCGGAGCCTTCCGCGATGCCCGCCTTCGTGCGGTGGGCCTCGACGTCCGCCTCGTCCTCCACGGCCGGCTTGACCTTCTCCCGCTCTTCCTCCACGGGTCCTCCTTTCGTCGGCCGTCACGCGGGTTCTCGCACACCAGACGGCCGAGTAGGGCCGTATCTTCCCACTCTTTCCTCCCGAGGCCAACACTGCGATTCTCCCCGGAATGACGGTCGTCCTCAGGGAGCGGCTCGCCGAGTCCCTGCGCGCCTTTCGCGGCGTCTTCGGGAACAGGAACTTGCGCCGGCTCGAGCTCGCCTGGGCCGGCTCGATCACGGGAGAGTGGGCGGCCGCTATCGCGCTCGGAGTCTTCGCCTACCGCTCCGGCGGAGCGGCGGCGGTGGGGCTCGTCGGGGTTATCCGCTTCATCCCCTCGGCCGTCGCCGCGCCCTTCACCGCGCTCCTGGCCGACCGCTACCCGCGTGAGCGGGTGATGCTCGCCGCGGACATTCTCCGCTGCGCGGCGATGGCCGGCGCGGCGGCCGCAGCCCTCACCGGCGCCCCGGCGGGCGTCGTCTACGCGCTCGTGGGCTTCGTCTCGGTCGCCTCCACCGCGTTCCAGCCGGCGCAGGCCGCCTTGCTCCCGTCCCTCGCCCGCACGCCGGACGAGCTCACCGCCGCGAACGTGGCCTCGAGCACGATCGAGAGCGTGGGCAGCTTCGCGGGGCCGGCCCTGGGAGGTCTCCTGCTCGCCGCGACGGAGACGGAGGTCGTCTTCGCCGTGACGGCCGGCCTCTTCCTCTGGTCCGCCCTCCAGATCGCGGGGATTCGCGCTGACGGCCGCGACGAGGTCGAGCCGGCCCCGCGGCAGAGCTTCGCGCAGGAAGCAGCGGCCGGGTTCCGGGTGATCGTCGAGGAGAGACGGCTCCGGCTCCTCGTCGGGCTCTACACGGCCCAGACGCTGGTGGCCGGCGCGCTCAACGTGCTGATCGTCGTCTCGGCGATCGAGCTCCTCGGCCTGGGCGAGTCAGGCGTCGGCTACCTCAACTCCGCCGTGGGAATCGGCGGCCTCGTTGGCGCGGCGGCGGCCCTCATGCTCGTCGGGCGGCGGCGCCTCGCGGCCGACTTCGGGGCAGGCCTCGTGCTCTGGGGTCTCCCCATCGCCGCTATCGCCCTCTGGCCGGAGCCGGCCGCCGCGTTCTTGCTTCTCGGCGTCGTCGGCGTCGGGAACACGATCGTCGACGTCGCCGGCCTCACGCTCCTCCAGCGGGCCGTCCGCGACGAGGTGCTCGCGCGCTTCTTTGGCGTCCTCGAAAGCCTCGTCGTGGGGACGATCGGCCTCGGCGCCATCCTCGCGCCGCTCCTCATCGAGAGCTTCGGGGTCCGTGGAGCGCTCCTGGCGACAGGCGCCCTCCTTCCGCTCCTGGCGCTCTTAGCCTGGCGGTCCCTGGCCGCAATCGACGCCGAGACGGCACCGCCCGGCGAGGAGCTCGTCCTCCTCAGCAGGGTGCCGCTCTTCGCGCCGTTGCCAGCCTCCACCCTCGAGCATCTCGCGAGGAGCCTCGCGCCCCTGCATGTCGCGGCGGGCACCGAGGTCTTCCGCCAAGGCGAGCCGGGCGATCGCTTCTACATCGTCCGGGACGGCGACGTGGAGGTCGTGGCCGACGGGCGGGTGCTGGCAACGCTAGGACCCGGCGGCTACTTCGGAGAGATCGCGCTCCTCCGGCCCGTGAGCCGCACGGCGACCGCGAGAGCGCGGCAGAAGACGGACCTCCTCGCCCTCGATCGTGACGAGTTCATCGGCGCGGTGACCGGTCATCCGGCCAGCGCCGAGGCCGCAGACGCGGTCATCGGCGCACGCCTCGGCTCCGTCCGGACCGGGCTCGCATCGCTTTAGGAACCCTTTCGAACTGAAGAAATGAGTTCTGACTCCAAACCTGAGAGGATGCGCGCGACCATGGGCCGGCTGGACGGAAAGGTCGTCGTCATCACCGGCGCGGCGAGCGGGATCGGCCGCGAGGCGGCGCTCCTCTTCTCGAGCGAGGGAGCGCAGGTCTGCGTCGCCGACGTCGTCGAGGAGGCCGGGGCAGCGACCGCGTCCGAGTGCCGCGACGCGTTCTTCCACAAGGTCGACGTCACCGGCCCGGAGAGCGTCCAGGGCATGTACCAAGCGACCGCCGAGCGCTACGGTGGCATCGACGTCCTCTACAACAACGCCGGGATCATGCCCGCGGACGACGCCTCGATCCTCGACACCGAGCCGGATGCCTGGCAGCGGGTTCAGGACGTGAACACGAAGGGCGTCTTCCTCTGCTGCAAGTACGGCATCCCGCACCTGCTCGAGCGCGGCGGCGGCTCGGTGATCAACGTCGCCTCCTTCGTCGCGCTCATGGGAGCCGCGACCTCGCAGATCTCCTACACGGCGTCAAAGGGGGCCGTGCTCTCCCTCAGCCGCGAGCTCGCGGTGGAGTTCGCCCGCCGCGGGATCCGGGTCAACGCGCTTTGCCCCGGCCCGGTCGAGACGCCGCTTCTCATGCGCCTGTTCGCGGAGACTCCCGGCGCGCTCGAGCGGCGGCTGCAGCACCTGCCGATGGGCCGGCTCGCGCAGGCGAAGGAGATCGCCTACGGCGCCCTCTTCCTGGCGGGCGACGAATCGTCGTACGTCAACGGGACGACGTTCCTCGTGGACGGCGGGCTCACGGCGGCCTACGTGACGGCCGAGTAGCTTGACGTCGCGGGGGTCGCCGTCGTAGCGTGGCCATTTTGTCCGAGAGGTGAGCCCTGTGTCGCCCAGCACTTCTCGCAAGACCACCGAGGTTCTTTCCTCCCGCACGTCGCGGGAGGCCGCAGGCTGGAAGTGCGGAACGAAGGCCGACCTCACGGATCTCTACCGGCCCGGCTTCACACGCAGGCAGTTCTCCTGGATCAGCCCGCGCCCGCTCTGGGAGTCGCGAAACGACAAGATCGCCCGCTGGATCGGCGACTCGACCGACGACGAGCGGCGCCGCTGGGTCGAGGCGCAGCGGCGCAAGGGCGTCGACCCGAGCTTCACGGTCTCCAGGTACGCAGACCGTGACGAGATCTCGTTCCTCGCGCTCGGCGATCCAGGCGAGGGCGACGACTCCCAGTACCACGTCATCCGTCCGCTGCACGCGACCTCGGACGGGGTCGAGTTCACGGTCATCGTGAGCGACGTCATCTACCCCGCCGGCGACATCCTCGACTACCACGACAAGTTCTTCTGGCCGTATCAGAAGCTTCCCGGACCGATCTACGCGATCCCCGGGAACCACGACTGGTACGACGGCCTCCACGGGTTCATGACCCAGCTCTGCGGGGCCGATCCCGACCTGCGCCCGCCCGCCCGCCTCTCGGGCAGCCGCTGGAAGCGGGCGCTGCTCGATCTCACCTGGCGGGAGCCGTCCGAGGCGGCGCAGAAGGAGCTGGAGGAGATGCGCAAGCTGCGCCCCGAGCCGTCGAACCAGCCGGCTCCCTACTTCGCCCTCGAGCTCGAGGAGTTGCTGCTCGTCGGCATCGACACCGGCATCCGCGCCGGGATCGACGCCGAGCAGGGCGAGTGGCTCCGGACAGTCTCGAAGCTCCCGAAGGACAAGATCCTCCTGACCGGGAAGCCGATGGTCGTCGATGCCCACCGCAAGACGACCCGGATCACCGGGACCAACGACACGGTGAACGCGATCGTCGACGACCCGTCGCACCGGTACATCGCGGTGATCGGCGGCGACATCCACAACTACCAGCGCTACCCGGTTCGGCACCCGGACGGGAGGATCGTCCAGCACATCGTCAGCGGGGCCGCCGGCGCCTACACGAAGGCGACGCACAAGATCCCGAGGGCGACGGTCGAGGCGTGCGGCTGCGACGAGGCCGACTTCCGCTGCTACCCTCGCCGCGGCGACTCGCTGGCCGCGTACTCGATCCTCTACGACAAGAAGTTCGGCCTCGGGAAGGGGCTCTTCCGCATCCCGTACGAGGAGGCACCCAAGATCATGAGCCTCCGGCTCCAGGGAATCGACCCCGCCCGCGACGACGACAAGGCCCAGGAGATCTCGAAGGAGGCGCTGCGGGCGGCGAAGCTCGTCTTTCCGCTCCCCGGCCACGGGAAGGGCCCGTTCCACGACAACTTCTCCGAGTTCCTCGACTGGAACGACCCCGATCCGCCGCTCTTCAAGAGCTTCCTGCGGGTCGACGTGCGGCCGGGCGAGCTCGAGATCCGCTGCTTCGGGGCGACCGGCTGCGTCGAGCACGAGCTGAACCCGCCGCTCGAAGACCGGATCAAGGGCACGCGAGCGGACGACGGCCGCTGGGCCTGGGAGGTGCTCCTTGACTAAGAACCCCTTTCGAAATGAAGACCTGGCCGCCGGGCCGCCCTGGACGGCGCGATCCTGCGTCCTCGGTCGCGCCCGTAGCCTCCGGCTACGAAACGCTCCCTGCGTCCTTGCCTCGCACTCGCCCAGCGCACCCCGGCGACGAGGCGTCAGTCCGAAATGAGTTCTGAGAAGACGAACGGCGCAGCCTGGCCGGCGATCTTTCAGCCGCTCCAGTTCCGCAACCTGGAGGTGAAGAACCGGCTCTTCCGCTCCAGCATCTCGGGCCGCTTCGACAACTACGACGGCTCGGGGACGGAGGTGCGAGTCGCCTGGGACGTCAAGTTCGCGCGCGGCGGGATCGGCGCTGTGATCTCATCCAACACGCCGGTCCACCCGCGCGGGCTGATCGTCCCGAACTACTCCCATCTGGACTCCGACGACAAGGTGCCCTTCTACGTCGAGCTGGGGAAGCGCGTGCGGGAGGCGGGCGCGAAGTACATCGTCCAGCTCGCGTTCTCCGGCCGGCAGCGCGACATCCCGAGCGTCGTCTACGACAAGGGCCTCTCCTCCACCGACAAGCCCGATCCGATCCACGGCTTCCCCTGCGAGCGGATGACGAGGGCGCAGATCGCGGAGATCGTCGACGCCTTCGCGCAGGCAGCCCGCCGCGCGCGGGAGGCCGAGCTCGACGGCATCGAGATCCACGGCTGCAACGGCTACCTGATCACACAGTTCCTCTCCCCGGCGATCAACGATCGCACGGACGAGTACGGCGGCTCGCTCGAGAATCGGGCGCGCTTCCCGCTCGAGGTTGTCAGGGCCATGCGGAAGGAGATCGGCGACGACTTCCACCTCCAGTTCAAGATCAGCGCGATCGACGACGGCAAGGCGCTCTTCCCCTGGGCGAAGGAGGGGACGACCCTCGAGGAGTCGATCCAGGTCTGCAAGTGGCTCGTGGAAGCGGGAGTGGACGGGCTCCACATCTCGTCCGGGTTCGTCTTCCCGCACCCGCGCAACCCGGCCGGGTCGTTCCCGCTCGCGGACGTCATCCGCTCCTACGACACGATGCTCTCGAGCGGCAAGAACACGTTCCGCAACTACCTCATGTTCCGGACCCCGCCGGTGAACAAGGGCTTTGCGCTCCTCTGGGAGCGGCGGGCGCGCAAGCTCGGCGTCGAAGGGATCAACCTCGAGCTGGCGCGGGCGATCAAGCGTGAGGTCGACGTGCCGGTCCTCTGCGCGGGGGGCTTCCAAAGCGCCTCGGTGATCGCACGGGCGATCGAGAGCGGCGGCGCCGACGGAGTGACGATTGGCCGCCCGCTCATCGCGAACCCCGACCTCCCCAACCTCTTCCAGCAGGGGCACGACCGCGCGCCGAAGCCGTGCACCTACTGCAACAAGTGCCTGATCAACTTCGTCGAGAGCCCGCTCGGCTGCTACGAGCAGAGCCGCTACTCCTCGCGCGAGGAGATGGTGCGCCACATCATGTCCGTCTACGAGGGCGCCCCCCTTCCCTCCGAGGTGAAATGATCTTCGAGCCGCTCGAGCTCGGGGTCCTTACCGTGCGGAACCGCATCCTGCGCTCGAGCGTGGGCGGTCGCTTCGACAACTACGACGGCTCCGGCACGCCGGTGCGGATCAACTGGGATCTGCGCTTCGCGCGCAGCGGGGTCGGCGCGATCATCTCCTCGAATGCGCCCATCCACCCACGCGGCGCCATCGTGCCCGGCTACGCGCACATCGACAGCGACGACACGATTCCGTTCTGGCGCGAGCTGGGCGCGCGCGTCCACGAGCACGGCTGCCCGTACATCCTCCAGCTCGTCCACGCCGGGCGGGAGCGCATCCTCCCCTTCCTCCAGTGGGAGAAGGGGCTCTCCTCGACGAACGAGGCTGAGCCGCTGAACGGCTTCCCGGCGCAGGCGATGACCCTCGCCGAGATCCAGGAGGTCGTGGAGATGTTCGCGGCCGCCGCGCGGCGCGCGCAGGAGGCGAGCCTCGACGGCGTCGAGGTGGCGGGCGCGAACGGCATGCTTCCGACCCAGTTCCTCTCCTCGGGGATCAACGACCGCCGGGACGCCTACGGCGGGCCTCTCGAGAATCGCGCGCGGTTCGGGCTCGAGATCGTGCGGGCGATCCGCAAGGCGGTCGGGCCGGACTACTGCGTCGGCTACAAGATCTCCATCCAGGAGCGGCTCGACGAGCTCCTCCCCTGGCTGCCGAAGGGGAACACGCTCGAGGAGTCGCTGCAGATGTGCCGCTGGCTCGAGGAGGCCGGCGCCGACTACCTGCACGTGAGCGCCGGCGGCGGCTTCCCGCACCCACGCAACCCGGCCGGAGAGTTCCCGGCCGCCCAGATCGTGAAGACCTACGACACCATGCTCTCGAGCGGGAAGCACACCTTCCGCAACTACCTCACCTTCCGCACGCCCCCGTTCAATCGGGCGTTCGGCTGGTGGTGGACGCGGCCGCTCCGTGACCGGGAGGTCGAAGGGATCAACCTCGGCGAGTCGCGTGCGGTGAAGCAGGTCGTCTCGATCCCGGTCGTCGTCACGGGCGGCTTCCAGACCGCCTCGGTCATCGCGCGGGCGATCGAGCGCGGCGACTGCGACGGCGTCACGATCGCGCGCCCGCTTGTCGCCAACCCCGACCTCGTCCGCCACTTCGAGCAGGGACTCGATCGCGCTCCGAGACCGTGCACGTACTGCAACAAATGCCTCTTCAGCTTCGTCGAGCACCCGCTCGCCTGCTACGAGGAGGCGCGATTCGACTCCCGCGAGGAGATGCTGCGCGAGGCGCTCTCGGTCTACGAGGGCGTGGAGGCGCCCTCCGAAGCGGCATGAGCGCCGAGGCGATCTTCCAGCCGCTGCGGTTTCGCAACCTCGAGATCAAGAACCGCGTCCTGCGCTCGAACGTCGCCGGGCGTCTCGACGACTATGACGGCGGCGGCACGCAGACGCGGATCAACTGGGAGCTCAAGTTCGCGCGCGGCGGCGTGGGCGCGATCGTCTCCTCGTGGACGGCAGTCGACGAGCGCGGGAAGATCGTCCCGGGCTTCGCCGGCATCGAGCGCGACGAGCGCATCCCGTTCTGGAGAGAGCTCGGCGAGCGCGTCCACGAGCACGACTGCAAGTTCATCGTCCAGCTCGCCCACGCCGGGAGGCAGCGCGACGTGCCGACCGTCACGTTCGCCAAGGGCCTCTCGTCCACGGACAAGCCCGACCCGCTGCACGGCTTCGAGGCCGAGCGTGCGACGACGGCGGACCTCGAGGAGATCAAGCGCTCGTTCGCTTCGGCGGCGAGGCGTGCGAGGGAGGCCGGGCTCGACGGGGTCGAGATCCACGGCGCGAACGGCTACATCTTCACGCAGTTCCTCTCCTCGGCCATCAACGACCGGCAGGACTCCTACGGCGGCACGCTCGAGAACCGTGCGCGCTTCCTGCTCGAGACGGTGCGGGCGGTCCGCGGTGCGGTCGGCCACGACTTCCATGTCCAGGTGAAGATCTCGACGACCGAGCACGCGGACGCCTTCCTCCCGTGGCTCGGAAAGGGAAACACGATCGACGACTCGGTCCAGGTTTGCCGCTGGCTCGAGGAGGCAGGCGCGGACGCGATCCACGTCTCCTCGGGGAGCACGTTTCCGCATCCCGAGAACCCGGCCGGCGAGTTCTCGCTCGAGGACATGGTGCGGACGTACGACGTCATGCTCTCAAGCGGCGTCCACACGTTCCGGAACTACCTCATGTTCCGCCTCTGGCCGGCGAACCAGGTCATGAAGCGTCGCTGGGAGCGTGACCCGGCGGAGGTGCCGGGCCGGTGCCTGCCCGACTCCGAGGCCGTGAAGAGGGCGGTCGCGATCCCGGTGATCGTGACCGGCGGCTTCCAGCAAGCCTCGCTGATCGCCGGCGCAATCGAGCGCGGAGCGTGCGACGCCGTCTCCATCGCGCGCGGGCTCGTGGCCAACAACGACCTCGTCGAGCTCTTCCGGCAGGGCCACGACCTGCCGCCGCGGCCGTGCACGTACTGCAACAAGTGCCTCTACAACGTCCTCGAGCACCCGATCGGCTGCTACGACGAGAGCCGCTTCGCCTCGCGGGAGGAGATGATCGAGCAAGTCATGTCCGTCTACACGCCCGCCGCATGAG
>JAIBJN010000063.1 GCA_020029595.1 Actinomycetota bacterium
CGCCTGATCGGTGCGAAAAGGCGACACCTCAAGCTGATTAGAGAACGTCAACCGTACAAGCGACCCCAGCTTTACGGGCAAATGCGCCGCGAGCGCGTGGCTCGTCATTTCGGAGCGGCCGGGCACCCGTTGGCGATCCTCGCCGCGCTGAACAATGAAGACAAACACCGGGTACTCACCACAACGCCCGCCGCTCTCAGCTCGATTGGCTACGACCTGATTCCGGTTCATGACGTGTCCGCGATCAGTACCAATGACGCCCAAGTCAACTTCGAGAGCCTGGAAGACGGCTCGGAGATGCTTCGCGTCCCCATCACGGTCTCCGGTCAGAACCCAGAGATCAAACTCAACCGCAGCGAGACCGTACGCATAGCGGTTGGCTATCGAGTTGAGTTTCCCCGAACCAAGGGCAACCCCGGCGGTTGGGTGGAGACTCAGGGGTACGTCATCGAGACTTTGGAGGCCATCCTTCAAGAGGAATGGGACATCTTCGAGGTTTTCGTAAACGAGTTCCGCTAGACCGGACCCCCGCTTCATGGCTTACCTGGCGCATGGCTGCGCCTCTCCCTCAAAGGGATACTTGCCACACACTGTTACTTGGCAACGTCCGGCTCGGCCAGCAGGTCCGAGCCGGGGGGCCGCTCGCGCGGCCCCCCGGTGACGCCGGAAAAGGAAGGAGAGCTAGCGGAGAGCCGCCTTGAGCTGGCTGCCCGCGGAGAACTTGGGCACAGTCGCCGCCGGGATCTGCACGCGCTCGCCCGTGCGCGGGTTGACGCCCTGCCGCGCTGCGCGCTGCTGCGGAGAAAACTTGCCGAAGCCGGTGAAGGAGACGGAGTCGCCGCTCTTGAGCGCTTCGGTCACGGAGTCGAGGAATGCGTCGACCGCCCTCGTCGCATCCCGCTTTGTAAGTCCGCTCTTGTCCGCCACCATGTCGATGAACTCGGCCTTCGTTGCCACTGCCCTCTCCTTCCGTCCACTCTGCTGATTGGGGAACCGGCGAACACCCTAACAGAGTCGGTTGATATCAAGCAACCATGCGGGTTTGCGGGTGTTTTCAGACGTTTACGACGTCTCGGGCGCGGAAGAGCGCGTGGAGACGGACGCCTCTCCGCGCGAGCGCGTCCTCCCCGCCCTCCTCGCGGTCGACGACGCAGACCGCCGCCCGGCACTCGAGCCCGGCGGCGCGCAGGACGTCGACCGCCTCGGCGGCCGCGCCGCCCGACGTGACGACGTCCTCGACGAGGCAGACTTCCTCACCGGCCGCGAACGCGCCCTCGATCTGCCGCGTGGTGCCATAGCGCTTTGCCTCCTTCCGCACGATGAGGAAGGGGAGCCCCGAGGAGAGCGACGCCGCCGCCGCGAGCGCGATCGCCCCCAGCTCGGGGCCGGCGATGCGAACGGCCTCCGGCGCGGCCTCGCGGATCCACCCCGCGAGCCGCTCGCCGAGCGCGGCGAGGAGGTCGGGACGGGTTTCGAACCGGTACTTGTCCAGGTAGTAGCGTGAGCGCGTGCCCGAGCGGAGGAGGAAGTCACCCTCGAGGTAGGCGTGCTCGCGGATCCGCCGCGCGAGCTCCGCGTCCGTCATGGCGGCGGTCAGCTGCGCGCCTGCGAGAGGATCCGCCGTGCGATCGGGAAGAGCCGAGCCGCCTCGTCGCTCCCCTCCGCGAACGTGACCATCGAGCCGTCCGCGAAGTAGACGTCGACGCGGTCCTTGCCCGCACCGGAGCGCCGTCGCCAGAGCGCTGCCGCGCCCGCGACAGAGCCGACGGCGACGATCAGAGCGGCGAGCCTACGCTTCATCGCCCGCCGCCTCCTCCTCGTCCTTCTTCTTCCGCCGCCGCGTCCCCGAGACGGCCTTGTTCTTCTCCTCCTGCTCCGCCCCGGAGAGGCGCAGGCAGGTCTTCAGGTCGTAGAAGACGAGGCCGGCGGTCGGCTCACGGCCGGTAACCGCTGCGACGACCCGCTCCCCGTCGCGGACGACGAAGACGCAGCCCTCGAAGAAGGCGACCTGGATCTGCACCGGATCACCCGCCGCTCCGGCCGCGCCCTGGAGGAGCTCGCGCGCCTCCCGGGCGACCGCCTGCGCCCGCTCCTCGGCGGCGAAGGTCGAGCCGAGCACACCGCCGTCCCCGTCGGCGAGCACGGCCGACTCGATCTGCGAGGAGATCTCGACGAGATCAGCAAGCGCCTTCGCTGCTTCCACCGGCGGCAAACCTAACACACGACCGTAGACTCCCTCACCTCGTGCGCGCGATCGTCAGCAAGTTCCTCGCCGACAGGGGAACGCACCTCGCCGCGATGATCGCGTACTTCGCCATCCTCGCATTCGTCCCGCTCCTCTTCCTCGCGCTCTCGCTCGTCGCCTTCGCCGGCGAGCAGGACGAGTCCAGCTACCTGATCGAGGAGCTCCGGCGGGCCTTCCCGGAGAGCTCGGTCGAGAACCTCCTCGACGTCGTCACCGAGATCCAGGAGCAGGCGACCGAGCTGTCGGTCATCGGCGGCGTCGGCCTCCTCTGGGCGGCGCTCGGTTTCTTCAGCGTGCTCGAGTCGGCGTTCAACATCGTCTACGGCCTCCCGAACCGGCCCTTCATCCGCCAGAAGGGGCTCGTCCTCCTGCTGACTGCGGCGTTCCTCGTCGTCCTCTTCCTGGCGCTCGTCATCGCCTCCGTCGGCGTCGAGCTCGTCCAGCGCGCGGACGTCGCCGAAGGCGCGCTTTCATACGTCTACGCGCTGCTCGTCTCCACGGCCCTCCTCGGCGGCTTCACGTGGAGCCTGTACCGCCTGCTCACCAACACGCCGCTCACCTGGCGGGAGACGCTGCCAGGGGCGCTCTTCGCGGCGATCCTCCTCCAGGCGAGCTTTCAGCTCCTCCCGCTCTTCGTCCGCCTGTCGAGAGAGCTCATCGCCCTCCAGGCCTACGGCGGGCTCGTCCTCCTCCTCGTCTGGCTCTACCTGATGTCGAACATCCTCGTGCTCGGCGCCGAGGTCAACTGGTGGCTGGAACGCGGGCGCGCCGTCGCCGAACCCTAGGCCGTCTCGGTCGTCCGCACGCGCTCCTCGACCGCCTCCAGCACCTTCGCCTCGATGTCGGGATGGTGGACGATGAGGCTGCGGAACGACTGGCGGGTGAGGACGAAGAAGCGGACGGGCGTGGCGGCGGTCACGGTCGCGGTGCGCCGGGGTGAATCCCAGATGAGGGCGATCTCGCCGAAGAAGTCGCCGGGGACGAGCCTGCGGATCTCGACCCCGTCCTTCGTCACGCTGACCTCGCCCTCGACGATGACGAAGAACTCCTGACCGATATCGCCCTCGCGCGCGAGCACCCTACCCTCCTCGACCTCCATGTCCTCGGTCACCTTGGCGAGCTCGACGAGCTCGGCACGAGTGAGGTTCCGGAAGAGCGGTGTACGGCCGAGCGCGGAGGCCTTGTCGTCGTGCGAGAAGAGCTGCATGTGCGGAATCTACCGTTCTTCGGCAGCGCTGCAAACTGACTTCCGAAGCTCCCCGGCCGCGATGGCCCGGTGGCTCCTCTCCGCTTTCCACGCGTCGCCGAGCTCGGCGACGGTCCGTTCCTCCCCGTCGGGAACGAACACGGGGTCGTAGCCGAAGCCCTCCGAGCCGCGGGGCTCGTCCACGATTCGCCCTGCGAGCGTCCCCGTCCCGCGAAACTCCTCGAGCCCCGGCGAGAGGGAGACGAGCTCGGAGACGTAGCGCGCGCGCCGACCGTCGCCGGTGACGCCCGCGAGCTCTCCGAGGAGCTTCCTCACGTTCTCCTCATCGGTCGCGTCCCCGCCGGCGTAGCGGGCCGAGCGGATCCCGGGACGCCCGCCGAGGCCCTCGACCTCGAGCCCGGAGTCCTCGCCGATCGCCCAGGCATCGGGCGGGCCGGCCAGGCGGCCGAAGCGCGCCTTCGCCAGCGCGTTGTCGTAGAAGGTCTCACCGTCCTCCTCCGGAAGCTCCTCGGCCTCGATCGCCTCGATCTCCCAGCCCGGGAGGAGGACGGCCAGCTCGCGCGCCTTGTGGGGATTCATCGAGACGAGACTCGCTCTCACTCCGTCCACCGGACGGCGAGCACGCCCTCGAGACCGGCAAGATCCTCGACGAGACGTTCCTCGGCGGCGCCGAGCGGGACGTCGAGCTCGACCACCAGCCGCCGGCGGTCGCGCTCGTCCTCGAACTGCACTCTGCTGACGCGGACGCGCCGGTCGTCGATCAGCCCGAGCGCCTCCGAGATCGAGTGCTCGCGGGTGAGGTCGATCTCCAGCTGGCGGCCGGCGCGCCGCAGGCGACCGAGCGTCGCCCCGCCCTCGAGCCAGCGGAACGGGCCGAGGCCGACGAGCACGATTCCGGTCGCGATCAGCGCGGCGGAGTAGTAGCCGGCACCGGCGGCCATGCCGATGGCGGCCACCACCCACAGGCTCGCCGCCGTCGTGAGACCGCGGACGGTCAACCCCTGGCGAATGATCGCGCCCGCGCCGAGGAAGCCGATGCCGGTGACGACCTGAGCCGCGATGCGCGTGGGGTCGAAGACCACGCCCGAGCGCGCCGAGAAGCTGAAGTCGCTCCACCCGTACGCGGAGACGATCGTGAAGAGTGCCGCTCCGATGCCGACGAGCATGTGGGTGCGGAGCCCGGCGGCGCGCTCCCGGAGCTCGCGCTCGAGCCCGATCGCCCCGGTGAGCCCGGCGGCAACGACCAACCGGACGAGCACGTCCCACCATTCGACCTCGGGGATCATCGAACCGCCTCCCTCTGCTTGATGCCGATCTCGCGGATGCCGACGGCCGCGAGATCGACGAGGGCGTCGAGCTCGGCCCGCGCGAACGGCACCCGCTCGGCAGTCGCCTGCACCTCGATCAGTCGCCCGTCCCCGGTCATGACGACGTTCATGTCCACGTCGGCCGCCGAGTCCTCCTCGTAGTCCAGGTCGAGGCGCGGCTCCCCCTCGACGATGCCGACCGAGACGGCGCCGACGAGGTCGGACGGCTCGGGGAGGCCGGCCCGGCGCGCCGCGAGCGTGAGAGCGACCCACGCTCCCGAGATCGCGGCCGTGCGCGTGCCCCCGTCCGCCTGGATCACGTCGCAGTCGATCCAGACGGTGTGCTCGCCGAGCGTGTCGAGGTCGTACACGGCTCGGAGCGAGCGGCCGAGGAGACGTTGAATCTCGACCGTGCGACCCTTCTGCCGGCCCGTGCTCGCCTCGCGCGGCGTACGCGAGCCGGTGGAGGCAGGGAGCATCCCGTACTCGGCGGTCAGCCAGCCTCGGCCCGTGCCTCCGAGCCAGCGCGGAACGCCCTCCTCCACGCTCGCGGTGCAGAGGACGCGGGTGCCTCCGAACGAGATGAGCGCCGAGCCCGCCGCCTGCTCGACGAAGTCCGTGAGGAGCTCGACCGGCCGCAGCTCGTGGGGCCTGCGACCTTCTCGACTCACCCCGCTACCCTCCCGGCACGATTCGCGCGCCACTCGCGCGGAGCTCGCCGATACGCTCGAAGCGGGTGGTGGTCCGGGGTGGCCCCGGCGCGCGAGTAACTAAAGACGCTCACGCGGCGGCGAGCTCGAGCTCGCGGACTGACACCTGCTCCACCTGTGGGATCGGCAGCTGGAGGAAGCGCTCGCCGAGCGTCCGGAATTCCTCCGGCGAGCCGGTCGTGAGGAAGCGGCTCGAGCCGTCGCGGTCGGGATCGTTCTCGACGCGCTTCCGCGCGAGCGTCTCCGCGACCTCGCGCGCGGTCTCGTCGGCCGAGTAGACGAGCGTCGTGCCTCGGCCGAAGGCGCGCTCGAAGACCCGTCTAATTATCGGGTAGTGCGTACAGCCGAGGATGACCGTGTCCACGCCCTCCTCCCTGAGCGGCGACGCGTACTCCCGCACGGCAGCGTCGAGCTCCTCCCCCACGTCGCCGGCCTCGATGAGCGGGACGAGCTTCGGGCATGGAACGGCGACGACCCGCGCCCCCGCGTCGAGCGCGTGGACGACCTCCTCGTAGCGACCGCTCGCCACCGTGGCCTCCGTGGCGAGGAGTCCGATCCGCCGGTTGCGAGTCGCCTGGACGGCCGCGTGCGCCTCCGGAACCAACACGCCGACGATCGGCACCGCAAGCGCCTCCTGGAGCGCCGGCAGCGCTGCCGACGTGGCCGCGTTGCACGCAGCGACGATCAGCTTCACTCCCTCCTGCTCCAGGTAGGACGCGATCTCGTGCGCGAACCGGCGGATCTCCGCATGCGGCCGCGGGCCGTACGGGCAACGTGCACCGTCACCGAGGTAGAGGAAGTCCTCGTGCGGCAGGGTCACCAGGCATTCGTGGAGAACGGTGAGCCCGCCCGCGCCGGAGTCGAAGATCCCGATCGGCCGTGCATCCATCGTCTCGATTCTAGGCGCGGGGGCGGGCAGCACAGCTGTCTTCCGCCGGCCGCCGAGCCAAGCGCGGCACACCCGTCGCAGGCTGGATCATGAGCCGAAGTCGCACTGATCCCTCGTCGCGTTGGGCGCGCGGTAGCGTTACGGCGTGCTGGAGGTCTGGAGTGCAGACGATCCGCTCGCCGAGCTGGAGGGCTACCTGCGCGACGCGGGGTTCTTCGGCGGGGAGACCGCGGACGGGCTGGTCGCGGACGTGTTCCTCGGCTACGGCGTCTCTCGGGCCTTGCGCCGCGCGCCGTGGCCCGACCCGCCGGAGCCGTGTCGGCTGCCGCTGGTCGCCGCTCGGATCCGCCGCGGGGGCGACCGGCGGCTCAAGCCGGGAGCCTTCCGCATCGGCGAGTGGCGGCGCTCGTGGGACGACGACGGTTACGCCTCCGCGATCGAAGCGGTTCAGGCCGCGATCGGCCGCGGCGACGTCTATCAGGTGAACCTCGTTCAGCACCTCCGGGCGCCCTTCGAGGGCGACCCGGCCGCGCTTGCGTTGCTTCTTGCGCCTCTGCGTCCGCTGCACGGCGAGCCGCTCGCCGGCGACGGCTGGGCCGTCGTCTCCGCCTCGCCCGAGCTCTTCCTCGCCCGTCGCGCGCGCCGTGTCTGGACAAAGCCCATCAAGGGCACCCGGCCTGCCGGCGTCCGCGGCGAGCTGCGCGATTCCGAGAAGGACGCCGCCGAGCACGTGATGATCGTCGACCTCGAGCGCAATGACCTCTCGCGTGTCTGCGAGCCCGGCTCGGTGCACTGGCCCGACCTCATGACCGAGCGCGAGCTGGCGGGGGTCACGCACATGGTCACGACCGTCGAGGGCCGGCTCCGGGACGGCGTCGGCCTCGGCGAGCTCCTCCGGGCCGTGTTCCCGGGCGGGTCCGTGACGGGCGCACCGAAGATCTCCGCCCTCGACCATATTGCGGCGTTCGAGCCGGTCGGCCGCGGTGCCTCGATGGGGGCCCTCGGCAGGATCTGGCCGAGCGGCGACCTCGAGCTCGCCCTCACGATCCGCACGTTCGCCGTCGCGGACGATGAGATCCACCTCTGGGCCGGGGGCGGGATCGTCTGGGACTCCGATCCGCGCGCGGAGATCGAGGAATCGTGGGTGAAGGCGCGGCCGCTCCTCGCCGCCGCTGGGAGCCCCGTGCCCGAGGCCGTCGTCTCGTGACTCTCCTGGCAGTCGCAGTCGGCGGGCGCGGGCTCGTCGACCCGAACGAGCCCGTCCTTCACGCCGACGACGAGGCGCTCCTCCGCGGGCGCGCGGCGTTCGAGACGGTGCGCGTGTATGCAGGGCGGCCGTTTCGCCTCGACGACCATCTCGAGCGGCTCGCCGGCTCGGCGGCGCGCCTCGACCTGCCCGAGGTGGACGCCGCGACCTTCGGACAGCTCGCGGCCGAGGCGCTCGGCGAGGCAAGAGCCGACGATGCCGTGCTGCGCCTCTACCTCACTCCCGGACGCGAGGATGACAGCCGACCGACAGCCCTGGCGCTCGTGAGCACGCTTCCTCCGAGCCTCGAGGAGCGGCGCGCACGCGGTCTGCGCACGATCACAGTGCAGCTCGGGCTCGAGCCCCGCCTGCGCGCGGAGGCGCCGTGGCTGCTCGGCGGCGTCAAGTCGACGAGCTACGCCGTGAACATGGCAGCCGAGGCGGAGGCCCGCCGCCGTGGGGCCGACGACGCCGTCTTCCTCGCCAGCGGCCGCATCGTCCTCGAGGGGCCCGTGACGAACGTCTGGTGGCGCGACGGCCGCGAGCTCTTCACGCCCGCGCTCGAGCTGGGGATCCTCGCAGGCGTCACGCGCGCAACACTCCTGGAGAGCGCCGTCGCGCTCGGCTACGACGTGCGCGAGGGGGCATACCCGGTCGACCGCCTCGCCGACGCGGAGGAGGCGTTCACGTCCTCATCCGTCCGCGAGGTGATGCCGGTCGTCGAGCTGGACGGGGAGCCGGTCGGCGACGGAAGGCCCGGCCCGACGGCCGCCGAGCTGCAGGCCGCGCTGCGGCGCGCCGCGGGCGTGTGAGCCCGCGCGCCGTCACGTGCGCCGAGCGCCCCGACCTCTGGCAGCGGTCGGACGAGGAGATCGTGGGCGTCTGGCCGGAGTACAACCACCACGGCGACATACTCAACGAGCACTGGGGCAAGCTCGACGAGGAGTTTCGGGACTTCCAGTTCCTTCTCTACGACGAGGACTCGGACACCGTGCTTGCGCACGGGCACTCGATCCCGTGCGCCTGGGACGGAACCGTCGAAGGGCTTCCGGCGGGGATCGACGGGGTGATCGCAAACGGCGTCCGGCTCCGCGAGGAAGACGGCGAGCCCGACACGCTGTCCGCGCTCGCGATCGAGATCCCACCGACACACCAGGGCGGCGGACTCTCGCGGACGATGATCGGCGCCATGCGCGAGATCGCGGCCGGGCACGGGTTCGCCAACCTGATCGCTCCGCTGCGGCCGACGTGGAAGGAGCGCTACCCGCTGACGCCGATCGAGCGCTACGCTCGGTGGACCCGGGAGGACGGGCTGCCCTTCGACCCGTGGATCCGCCTGCACGTCCGGCTCGGCGCGGAGATCCTGAGGCCCGAGCCCCGCTCCCTGCTCATCACGGGGACGGTCGCCGCATGGGAGGAGTGGACGGAGATGGCGTTCCCGGAGAGCGGCGGGTACGTCTTCCCGCACGGGCTCGCCCCGCTCGAGGTCGACCGCGAGGGCGACCGCGGGGAGTACTGGGAGCCGAACGTGTGGGTACGCCACCACGTACCCTGAGCTCGTGCGCGTCCTCTCGATTGTCCACGACGCCGACGCCGGGGCCGGCGTCTTCGCCGACGCCGTCGCCGAGCGCGGGCACGAGCTCGACGAGTGGGACATCTCCCGCCGCCCGGAGCCGCCGGCGCCGATTCACGAGTACGCCGCCGTGCTCGTGTTCGGCGGCCCCATGCACGTCGACCAGGAGGAGAGGCACGGGTGGCTCCGCGACGAGCACCGCCTGCTGCAGCAGCTCTTGGCCGACGAGGTGCCGCTCATGGGCGTCTGTCTCGGCGGGCAGCTTCTCGCCAAGGCTCTCCACGCCCGCGTCGGTCGCATGCCGAGCCCCGAGATCGGCTGGTTCGAGATCGAGCTGACGCCGGAGGCGGCGGCAGACCCGGTCTTCGGCGGCCTGCCGGGACGCTTCCCGTCGTTCCAGTGGCACCTCTACAGCTTCGAGCTGCCCGAAGGAGCCGCCCCGCTCGCAGGGAACGAGCGCTGCCTCCAGGCCTTCCGAGCCGGGGGCTCCGCCTGGGCGATCCAGTTCCACCCCGAGGTGACGTGGGAAACCCTGGAGAGCTGGCTGCGGTCGTCGAAGCCGCAGGAGGACGGCGCCCTGGACTTCGCGCGCCTCGTTGCCGAGAGCCGGGAGCTGATCGGCAGCTGGAACGCGTTCGGGAAGGAGCTCTGCTGGCGGTTCCTCGCTGTCGCGGAAGGGGCTACGCCGCGCCGCGCCGCGACCACTCGTGCCACGAGCCCGGGTAGTTGACCGCGTCCACGCCCGCAGCGCGCAGGAGCGTCGCTGCGAGCTCCGACCGCTGGCCTGAATGGCAGTACGCGACGACGCGCCGGCCTTCGCCGATCCCGCGCGCCTCGAGGAGCCGCCACACCGCCGCGTGCTCGCCGCCCGCGGCATAGATCTCGTTGAGGTCAACGTGGACTGCGCCGGGAATATGACCCTGGTAGGGATCGCACGGGTAGCCGGTCGAGCCTTCGTACTCCTCGTGGGAGCGAACGTCGACCACGGCGACCTCGTCCCGCCTGAGCAGCTCCGCAAGCTCGTCGCCGGTCACGAGGCCACCTCCTCGAGGAAGCGGAGGACCCGCTCCGCGACGGCGTCGGGCCGCTCGAACGGCGCGAGGTGGCCCGCGCCGGCAATGCGCGAAAAGCGCGCATCGGGGAGCGCGGCCACCATCGCCTCCGCATCGGCGGGCGGTGTCAGCCCGTCCCGCTCCCCGACGAGGACGAGGACGGGCACGTCGATCGTGGCCAGGGTCGGACGCGAGTCGGCGCGGTCGCGGATCGTCTCCTGGACGGCGACGAGGGCCGTGACCGGCTGCTCGAGGGCGATCTCGCGCGCCCGCTCGACGAGCGCCGGGTCGACGTCCTCCGCGAAGAGCCTCGGCGCAAGGTCCTCCCAGTACGGCTCGCGCCCGGCCTCGCCGAGGAGGCGAATGGAGTCGTCGCGGGCCTCTCGCTGATCGGGCGTGTCGGGCGTCGCGCGGGTGTCGGCGAGGACGACGGCCGCGAGCCGCTCCGGCGCCTGCCGCCAGAGCTCGAACGCCAGGTACCCGCCCATGGAGCAGCCGACGGGGACGAAGGGGCCGTCAACGAGTCCGAGCACGCGTGGCGCCCAGGCCGGGAAGCCGAGCTCGAGCTCCGGCCCCGGGAGCTCGGGTGCCACGACTGAATAACCCGCCTCCTCGAGGGCCGGGCGGACCCCGTCCCACATCCGCGAGTCGAGCGGGAAGGCGTGCAGGAGGAGAACGGCAGGACGGCTCACGCGCCGTGCGATGCTACCTCGCCACGGCAATCGCGCCCGGGAGGGCGGCCGCCTCAGGGTAGCCGTGGGCCGCCTGGGGAACTCCGAAGAGCCGGCCGAGCCCGGCGAGCAGCTCGCGCGCCGCAGGCAGCTCCTCGGGCGCCATCCCCGTCCGCGCGGTGGCACGCACAGCGTCGGCGTCCGCTCCCGTCAGCCGCGCCATCAGCCGCGGGTTCGCGCCGAGCGCGATCACCTCGCCCGGGGGCAGGGGCCCGTAGTACTCGGGCACGGACAGGTACTCGTCCACGACGCGCCCTCGCTCGAGCGCGACGTAGCGGACGACCCGTCCCTCCTCGAGCCCCATGACGACGACGAACGCGCCCATGCGGTCGGACAGCTCCCGTCCGAGGCGCCGGAGCATCTCCGGCTCGCGGTCACAGAGCTCGTCGTAGGCGGACGTCCAGCCGTCCCGCGGCTGGAGGACGACGCTCCCCTGCGAGCCGCCCGGAAGCCGCGGCACGAACTGGCGCACCGCGCGGATGACGGCGTCGACGTCGTCAGTCTGCACGTGGATGGAGCCGTACGAGGGCTCCTTGCGCGCCCCGAGGTGGTCCTCCAGCGCGGCGACCGGCGCGGCGAGGACGCGTGCGAGCTCCGTGAACCCCGCCCGGATCCATGCGTCGCCGGCCTCGTGTGACGTCTCGATCTCGACCTGGTCGGCGCCGGCCGCGCGTGCCTCCTCGATCAGACGGCGAAGCACCTCCTCGGTCGGGACGCCTTCGACCTTCGCCTCGTAGGCCATCAGCCGTGAAGCCTAAGCCCGAGCAGGAGGTAGTGCGCCGCCAGGTTGGCGAAACGCGAAAAGCGCGCACCCGCTGCGCGCGTGTCCGTCTCGCCGTAGAAGTGGAGAACGGCCTTGCGGAGGCCGAGGTCGCCCGCGGGCCAGGCGTCCGGCCGGCCCAGATGACGGGCCAGGAACCAGTCGGCCGTCCATTCGCCGACACCCGGCAGCGCGACCAGGACAGCCTTCGCTTCTTCGTCGGGAAGGAGCGCAAGGCTGTCGAGGTCGACCTCGGCACGGGCGATCTCGACGACGGACGCGGCCTTTCGCCGCGTGAGCCCGGCGGCGGCGATCTCGTCCGGTGAAGCCGCCGCGAGCCGCTCCCGGCGGGGGAAGGCGTAGGCCGCCCCGTGAGGCTCCCCGAAGCCCGCGATCAGGCGGTTCCGGATGCTGAAGGCCGCGCGGAGCGAGATCTGCTGCGCGGTGATCGACGTGACGAGGGCTTCGAACGGGTCAGGGACGAGCGGCGGCCGGAAGCCGCGAAGGGCGCTGACGAGTCTCGCGAGCACGGGGTCGCCCGCCGCGAAGGTGGCGAAGGCGCGGAGGTCGAACGGGCCGCCGAGGTAGAGGCGCACGGGCTCGACGACCGCAGGATCGGGCGGTGCGACGCGGACGCCCCCAGGGGCGGGCTCGATCCGCGCCTCCCTTCCGGCGAGGACCCGGTGGAGGCCGCCGTCGTGCCAGAGGTTGGCGAGGTCTGGGCCGAAGGCGCGGTACCGCTCTGTCGACAGCCCGAAGTCGAAGGGCTCAGGAAGCGAGACGGCGCGCGACAGAGCGGAAGTCGTCGAAGGGCTCGAAGGGAACGCCGCGCTCGGTGAGGTAACGCGCGAGTCCACGCCGCGCGAAGACGAGGTCGGCCAGCTCCGCGGCGCAGCGGTCCGAGTAGCCGTCGCCGACGTAGACGAGCTCGGTCCCGTCCGCCAGAGCTGCGGCCGTCGAGCGCTTGCACGGCTCGCCGCACGATTCGCAGACCGCCTCAGTGCGGAAGGCGACCTTCCAGCCCGACGGGTCGGGGTCGACCGAGTTGGAGAGGAGCTCGAGGTCGCCGAGACCCTCGCGGTCGAGCACCGGCTGGATCAGCTCGCGGAACCCTGACGAGACGATCACGAAACGCCAGCCCCGCTTGCGCGCGAGCTCGACCACGTCCCGGAAGCCCGGCCGCACGCGCACGTTCTCGAGCACCCAGCGCTGCACCTCCGGCAGCGGCGCCCGGACCGGCTCGAACTCGCGCCGGAGCACCTCGTGGAGCGTGAGCCGGCTCTCGTCGAGGCCCTCGTCCACCTCGCGGTAGACGTCCTCGTCCCCGAACGTCAGGGCGATCTCGTCGAGCAGGTCCTGCTCGGTGATCGTGCCGTCGAAGTCGACGACGATCGTCCTGCCGCTCAAAAGTGCGAGGTCACCCCTGCGGGATCCTCGTCGGCGGTCTTCGCGGTCTTGGCCGCCTCCGGGGCCTCGTACCACGAGTAGGCGTACCCCGGATCGTCGAGTTCCCGCGCGAAGGCGGTGAGACGGAGCGGGTGGAAGGTGTCGCACATGACGGCCAGCTCGTGCGTCTCGGTCATCCCGATCGACTTCTCCGCGAGGCCGGGCTGGGGCCCGTGCGGAATCCCCGACGGGTGGAGGGTCACCGACCCGATCTCGATCCCCTTGCGCGAGGAGAAGCTCCCGTCGACGTAGTAGATCATCTCCTCGCTCGAGAGGTTCGAGTGGTGGTAGGGGATCGGGATCGCCTCCGGGTCGAAGTCGAGCTTGCGCGGGCAGAAGGAGCAGATGACGAAGTTGCGCCCCTGGAAGGTCTGGTGCGACGGGGGCGGCATGTGGATCCGCCCCGTGATCGGCTCGAAGTCGTGGATCGAGAAGGTCCACGGGTAGACGTAGCCGTCCCAGCCGACGACATCGAAGGGGTGGTAGTCGACGACGTAGGTCTGGAAGCCGTCCTTGATCCGCAGCTTGACCACGTGCTCGCCGCGGTCCGTGTGGGTACGCAGCTCGGACGGCGGGTGCACGTCGCGCTGGTAGTACGGCGCGTGCTCGAGGAGCTGCCCGTACTCGTTCCGGTAGCGGCGCGGAATCTCGATCAGGCCCGGCGAGGTGAAGACGAGATGGCGCTGCCCGCCCTCGGGCGCGAACCGGTAGGTCGTGCCGCGCGGGATGACGACGTAGTCGCCCTCGCGGTAGGGGAGATCGCCGAAGATCGTCTCGAGCGTGCCGCTCCCCTCGTGGACGAAGACGACCTCGTCGCCCTCGCCGTTCCGGTAGAAGAAGTCCATCGGTTCGGTGGGGCGGCAGAGCGCGATCTCGACGTCATCGTTCCACATGAGGAGCCGACGTCCGGAGATCGCGTCGCCGCCGGGCGGCACGTCGTGCGTACGGAGGTGGCGGTGGGCGTGGCCGTCGGGGACCCACTCCTCACGCCCGATGGGCTCGAAGGCAGCCACGTCCTTGACCCGGCACGGCGAGTGGAGGTGGTAGAGGATCGACTCGTTCCCGGAGAACCCCTCGAGTCCCATGACCTCCTCGGTCAAGAGCGTTCCGTTCTCCCGGAACTGGACGTGCCGCTTGCGGGGAAGGCGGCCGAGGCTGACGTAGTGCGACACTTTGCTCCTCCTAGATGCTCGATCGGCGGCTGGCGTGCTCGTCGGGGACGGCTGCGGCCAAGCCGGGCGTCGCGATCGTCCGTAGGCCGTACTGGTTAGTATGGGCAAGGGCGAGCGCGGCGATCCGGCGCCGCGCCGCAGCCGTCATCCGTGAGTGCGTTAGCTGCCGGTGAAGCATCAGAGATTGCCGCGGAGGGCCTGCTCGCGCTCGAGCGCCTCGAAGAGCGCCTTGAAGTTGCCCGCCCCGAACCCGCGAGAGCCGTGGCGCTCGATCAGCTCGAGGAAGACCGTGGGTCGGTCGCCGATCGGCTTGGTGAAGATCTGCAGGAGGTAGCCCTCGTCGTCTCGGTCGACGAGGATGCCCAACCGGCTCAGATCTCCATAGTCGGCGTCGATCTCCCCGACCCGCTCGGCCACGTCCTCGTAGTACGTCGTCGGCGTGGCGAGGAAGCGGACGCCGCGTTCCTTGAGCGCGCGCACGGCCGCGACG
>JAIBJN010000064.1 GCA_020029595.1 Actinomycetota bacterium
TCCTTTGACCGCTCCAGCCATCGCCTAGCCTCCTCCGAGTCCCCCTCGAGGGCGCTCACGCAGGCAAGGTTGTACGAGCTCCGGCCCGGGACGCGCGCTTCTGCACTCATGAACTTCTGCTGCGCCTCGCCGAAGAGCCTGTCAGCCTCCGCGCCCTCTTTGATTCGAGCTTGGTCGAGAAGAGTGACGCCCCAGCTATTCAGCTTCTCGGCGTCGTCCGGCGTGAGCTCCAGCGCGGCGTCGTACTTCTCGCACGCGGCGACAAAAAGGCGATCGGCTTCCATTCCCTCCTTCGTATTCGCGTGGTCGGAGAGGGCGAGGGCCCAGTTGTTGAGGTTGTCAGGATCGTCGGGCTCGAGCTCGACGGCCTCGGCGTACTTCTCGTATGCCACCTCGAAGAGCCGGTCCGCCTCGGCGCCTTCCTTCGTCTTCGCCTGGTCGCTGAGAGCGTTCCCCCAGTTGTTGAGCGCGAAATGCATTTCCCGCTCGAGCTCGAGCGCCGCCGCGTACTTCTCGTAGGCCGCCTCGAAGAGTCGGTCTGCGTCAGCACCCACTTTCGTCTTCGCCTGGTCGGAGAGGGCGAGGCCCCAGTTGTTGAGCTTGTCGGGATCGTCGGGCTTGAGCTCGACCGCCACGCTGTACTTCTCCTGAGCCTGGGCATAGAGAAGGTCGGCCTCGGATCCCTCCTTCGTCTTCGCCTGGTCGGAGAGGGTAATGCCCCAAGCCTGCAGCACCCCGACCGCGGCCGGATCGCGCTCGAGCGCCTCTCCGTACTTCTCGTAGGCGGCTGCGAAGAGACGGTCGGCCTCCGCTCCCTCCTTCGTCTTCGCCTGGTCGGCGAGGGTAACACCCCAAGCCTGCAGCACCCCGACCGCGATCGGATTGAGCTCGAGCGCCTCTCCGTACTTCTCGTAGGCGGCGGCGAAGAGACGGTCGGCCTCCGCTCCCTCCTTCGTCTTCGCCTGGTCGCCGAGGTTGTTGCCCCACGCATGCACGACCCCGTCCGAGGCCGGATCGCGCTCGAGCGCCGCTCCGTACTTCTCGTAAGCCGCTGCGAAGAGACGGTCGGCCTCCGCTCCCTCCTTCGTCTTCGCCTGGTCGCCGAGGGTGATGCCCCAGGCATGTAACGCCTCGTGCATGTCCGGGCTGAGCTTCAGCGCCTCGTCGTACTTCTCGTAGGCGCCCTCGAAGAGGCTGTCGGCAGCCGGGCCGGACGCGGTCAACGCCGAGTCGCCGAGGTCGTTGCCCTCCAAAACCCGGGCCCACGCCACCGACGAGGCGACCTCGGGCGCCAGGTCAGGCTCCTCGGGTTGCATCTGCTCTAGCTCGGCGAATTTGCCGGCAAGGAGAAGATCCTGCGCTCGTCGTTCGGTCTCGGCGATGGCGCCGCTCTCGTACTGCTCGATTGCGTCGAGAATCATCCCGCGGGCCCTCGCGGTGGGATCTGGGCCGTTGACCGCGCCTGGCTTGTAAGGGCTGAGCGACTCCATCAGCTGCTCGAGGTACGAGAACGGCCTGCCGACGAAGTCCGGCGGAAAGGCGTCGAGCTGCTGAAGCAGGTTGACGAAGAACGAGTCCGCGTCGTACCCGTCCACGTAGAAGGCGCCCTTCCCTTCCTGCAGGAGCCGCTTCCGCACATGTCTGGGTGGATCGCTTTCCGGATATCCGACCCAGTACAGCCTGTTCTCGAACTGCGAGAAGTCATCCGCCAGCCGGTCGAAGACGGGGTCGCTCTCGCCGCTGTAGCCGACAACGAGCCACACGCGGCCCTGCCCCGCCTCCTCGAACACCGGCTTCAGAAGCTCCGAGTGACGCGTGACCTCCTTCTGGGTGTTGAGGAGGACGAACCCTGACCGCTGCCCGTGCAGGTAGACGACCGCCTGTTGCGGGATGTCCCCGGCCTTGAAGGTCTGAGACGCTGCGAAGTCGTACACCGCGGGGAAGAGACCGACGAGCGCGCAGGCCTGGATGACGAGCGGATCGAAGTTCGTGGTCAGGATCCGGTCGACGTAGCCGCTCTTCATCAGCTGGGCGATGCAGATGTGCGCCCAGTTCAGCTTCGCCTTGTCGACGTAGTCGGCGATGAGATCTCGACGCTCGCCGACCGCGAGCTCGGCCATCGTGAGCGCGTAGGTCTTCTCCTCCGCCCGCTCGTAGTCCGCGTAATAGTGCTCGCGGATGTAGGCCATGATCCCCGACGCTGGCGGGATTCCCGCGGTCACGGAGCAGCCCGCGCCGATCAGGAGGGTGCAACGCTTGTTCCGCGCCTGCGCCATGCGGAGAGTCCCGGCGACGTCGTCGATGCGTCTTTTCACGGACGGTTCCCCTCTGGACGGCAGCTCGCGGTTAGGGTAGCGCCAATTGCAATCGTGAGCACTTGGCGCTCTAATGGCCGAGCCCGTTCCTTCAGCCAGTCGACCGAGGAGAGTGCTCATGGCGGGCAACGACGCAGGAGATGAGCTTCCTGGGCGGCGCTATGTCAGCCCGGCAGCCACGTTCCTCCTCCTGGCAGCCTTCGCGGCCGCTGCGTGTATCGCGCTCTACGCGATCTGGGCGTTCTGGCCGTCCGAGGCGGGTACGTCTGAAGAGATCGCGGACAAGAAGACGGTGCACTTCTTCGGCGAGGAATGGACAGTCACGCGGGAGAGTCTGTTCTTCGTCATGGTGGCGGTCGCGGGGGCGCTCGGCGGGATGGTGCACGTCCTCAGGTCCCTCTCGTGGTACGTCGGAAACCGGCTGCTCCGCAGGAGTTGGGTTCCCTTCTACGTTCTGCGGCCGATCATCGGGGCGGCGATGGCCACGCTGCTCTACTTCGTCATCCGCGCGGGCTTCTTCTCGCCCTCGGCGTCGACGACCGAGGCGAGCCCGTACGGGTTCGCAGCGGTCGCAGGACTTGCGGGCCTCTTCACCGACCAGGCGCTCGAAAAGCTGAAGAAGGTCGCGGAGGAGCTCTTCGAAGAGCCGCCGCAGGGCAAGGACACGGTGACCGCCGAGCCGGAGGTGGAGGTCGCGCCGCCCCAGGAACGCACGAGAACCGAGGCTCTGCTCGCAGGAACGGTCAACCCAAAGGGTCGAGAGACGAGCTATCGGTTCGAGTGGGGGGAAACGACCGATTACGGACAATGGGAGCCGGCAGAGCTTGCGGCCGCAGGTGCCGGGCTCGCGCCCAGGCCGGTCACCGCCCGCATCTCCGGGCTGGAGCAGGACAAGGAGTATCACTACCGGCTCGTCGCGGTGAGCGACGCCGGGATGGCGTACAGCTCGGATCAAGTCGTCGGGCCGGCTCAGTAGATCCGCTCGGTCCTGGAGGTGCCGGATAGGCTCCCGCCCGTGGCCGAGACCGGCAGGTCAAAGGAAGAGCTCGACCAGGAATGGGGTGAGCTCGTCGAGGAACACCGCCTCGCGATGCCCGGGGCTCAGGTGCTCTTCGCCTTCCTGCTCGTCCTCCCGTTCCAGAACCGCTTCAAGGAGCTGACGACGAATCAGGAGTATGTCTACTTCTCCGCTCTCATGTGCGCCGCCTTCGCGATCATCCTCCTCATCACGCCGACGGCGGCCCATCGGATCCGTTGGCGGAAGCAGGACAAGGAGGCGCTCCTGCACATGGCGACGAAGGCGGCTATCGCCGCGACCGTCTTCATCGCGGCCTCGATCACCGCGTCGGTCTACTTGATCACTGACTTCGTCTTCGGCGAGCCGGCGACGGTCGTGGTGTCGACCGTCGTCGCCGGAGCGTTCCTCCTCTTCTGGTACGCCTTCCCGCTCTACCGCCGAGGCCAGGACTAGACGGCGGCGAGCTCCTCGCGGACGAGCGCGAGCGCCCGAGCCAGCCGCTCTCTGTTCGCCGCCTCGTTGAGCCAGGCGCTCGCGCCGGATGGGTGCGGGAGCGGGATCGCGACGGCATCTCCGAGCGCGTAGCGGGCGCCGATGCACTCGGTCAAGCGCGCCGGCCCGAGTAGGCGCCGGACGGCGAGGCCGCCGACCAGAAGGACGAGGCGCGGGCGCAGGAGCCGGAGCTCCCAGTCGAGCCAGAAGGCGCAGAGCTCCATCTCGGCCGGGGTCGCCGGACGGTCGCCGCGACCGGCCGCGTGCCTGCCCGGATAGCAGCGCGTGACGGAGACGCAGTAGAAGGTCTCGTAGAAGGCCTCCTCGTCAGGCTCGAGCCAGCCGCGGAGCGTGCGGCCGGCCCGGCCCCGCCAGGGCCGCCGTTCCTCTCCTTCGACGACGCCCGGGGCCTGACCGACGATCATGGCCCGTTGCCCCGCCCGCCCCTCCAGGACGGGCAGCGACTCGAGCGGAAAGCCCGCCTCCGCGCACGCGCGGCAGGCGCGGTTGTCCCGCTGGAGCGAGGCTAGCGAGCGGTACGAGGCGCGCCGGCGCGTCACCGCGCGTAGCGTAGGCGCCCGCCTCCCTCGGGCGAGCGCCTACGTCCCTGGCCGCGAGCTTCGAACCCTTCTTCGCGGCGCGCCCGCTGAAGCTGGGCTTTTGGACACCAGGCTTGTACCGCTGGGTGCGATCCCAAAACCTCCGTCGCTAGGATGGGATGCAGCCCGCGGAGAGGTGTCCGAGCTGGCCTAAGGAGCGCGACTGGAAATCGCGTACCCGGTGAAAGCTGGGTCGCGGGTTCGAATCCCGCCCTCTCCGCCTTTTCCTGCTGCTGCTTTAGCCCTGGGAAGCGACGACGAACGCGGCCACGTCGCGGATCTCCTCCTCGGAGAGCCGGCTGCCGAACGGCGGCATTCCCCCGCCGCCGAAGTCGATCTGCCCGACGGCGGTTTCGAGGTCGACGTTGGACTCGTCGAGGTTCGGGCCGACGCTCCCGGTCGTTCCCGCCTCCTGGAGCGTGTGGCAGCTCCCGCAGTCTTCGGAGGCGAAGATCTGCTTGCCGGCGGCCACGTCGCCTTCGACGCTCTCCTGGCCGCCCTCCTCGGCGACTTCCTCCTGCGCCGACGCCGGCTCCTCCTCGTGCTCGGCCCCGAAAACCTCGACGGAGACGAGCATGGCGACGACGAGGAGGGCCGCGACGACCGCGAACACGCGGATGTTCCGGCCGGGAAAGCCGGGGTCGCGCCGCGGGATGACGATGGAGACGACGAGGCTGAAGACGACGAGGACGAGTGCGGCGACCCCGATGATGACGTCGTTGCGGCTCACCGGGACCGTACGATAACCCGTCCATGCGTCGCGTCGGAATCCTTGTCGTCGCCGGCGCGGCGCTCCTCGTCGCCGTCGTCCTGACGCTCCTCCAGGTCGGCGAGGAGCCGGGCGTCCTCCCCAACTGGCAGGCGCTCGTGCTCGGGATCGTCCAGGGCCTGACGGAGCTCCTGCCCATCTCTTCGTCGGGCCACCTCATCCTCGTCCCGTGGCTCTTCGACTGGGACTACCTCGAGACCCACGACGAGTTCAACCAGACATTCGACGTCGCGCTCCACGTCGGAACGCTCGTAGCGGTCGTCTTCTACTTCTGGGAGGACGTGAAGACCCTCGTCTCGGCCTGGGTGGGGAGCGTCCGTAGGCGCCGGATCGAGAGCCCGCACGAGCGGATCGCCTGGTTCGTCGCGATCGCCACGGTCCCTGCGGCGGCGGTCGGCGCGCTGGGGGAGGGCTTCATCGCCGAGCACCTCGGCGAGCCCTGGCAGATCGCGATCCTCCTCGCCTTCTTCGGCGTTCTCCTGTGGGTGGCGGACCGGACGCCGCCGCGCCGGCAGATGAGCGACCTGGGGCTGGGGACGGCCGTCGCGGTCGGCTTCGCCCAGAGCCTCGCGCTCATGCCGGGGGTCTCGCGCTCGGGGATCACGATCACGGCGGCACGCTTCCTCGGCCTGGACCGCGACTCGGCGGCGCGCTTCTCCTTTCTCCTCCTGATCCCGATCGTCTTCGGCGCGTCGCTTTGGGAGGGAGTGAACGACGTGTTGCTCGGCGACCTCCCACCCGGCTCGGCCGGGCCCTTCGTCGTCGGCATGCTTGCCTCCGCCGCGAGCGGCCTCGTCGCCATCTGGGGGCTCCTCGGCTACGTCCGCCGGCACAACTACACGATCTTCGTCGTCTTCCGGCTGGCCGTCGCCGCGCTCATCCTCCTGCTCATCGCCGCGAATATTCGCGAGCCGACGTTCTAAACTAGAGCCAGAGGAGGTACAACGGCAACGCTGGCGAGAATTGCACCGCGAGCGGCCCGCGGTCGGCTCGCATTGGCCCTGTGGGCGCTGATCCTCGGGGCCCTGGTCGTGGGCGTCGCGACCTGGGTCGCGGGCGAGATCGCCGAGAGTCAGGAGCGCGACACGGTCGACACGCGCCTGGCTGCCAATCTGCGCGTGGGTCGGGAGGAGTTCGCCGACGCGCTCGTGGACGCGGAGGCGCAGGCCGAGCGGCTCGCCGGGTCGCAGCAGGTCCAGCGGGCGCTCGCAGACCGGGACGAGGCCGCCGCCGAGCGCATCGCGGCGCTCGAGGGGAACGTCGGGCTCGTGGCCGGACAGCGGCTGCTCGCAGGCGAGGACACCTGGACCGCGAGCAGGGCCGTGGACGTGGTCGACGAGCAGGGGGAGACGGTCGGTCGCGTCGTCGTCGGCGTGCCGCTCGGCGACGAGCTTGCCGACCGGCTGGCGCAGGCTGCCGGCCTGCTCGACATGGACGTCTTGGCGATCTCGGATGACGGGCAGATCCTCGGCTCTTCGGAGGACCTCTCTCCTGGGGCGCGGATCCCGACCGGGGAGCAAGGGACGACGGAGCTGGGCGACGACACCTACCGCTACGTCTCGACGGGGCTCCTCGAAGGCACCGACGTCCGCCTCGCGGCCCTCTCCTCGGAGGCGCCGGTGGCGGCCGCCGTCGACGATACCCGCCGCCGCGCCCTCCTTGCCGCGCTCGCGACCGTCGGGCTCGCACTCGTCCTCGCCTTGAGCGTGGCCTGGCTCATCCGCCGCCGGGCGGCGGAGCAACAGGCCGCCGAGGAAGCCGACCGCGGCCGGCGCGCCCGCGACGTCCGACGCGGCGTCGACGAGCAGCGTGTCCGCGAGGCGGTCGCCCTCGTCGGCGAGGCGCTCGCAGCCACCCACGATCCCGAGGCGCTCCTGCCGGTGATCCTCCAGAGCGCGATCGAGGCCACGGGCGCCGCCGGCGCGCGGCTCGTGAGCGGCGGGGCGGAGGTCATCCGCGCCGGCAGGCCGGAGGAGGGCGGCGGGCCGCTGTCGCTCCGGCTCGGGACGGACGAGGACGGCATCGGGCTCCTCCTCCTCTACCCACCGCGCGACGGCACGTTCGACGAGGAGTCGGAGCAGCTCGCGCACTGGCTCGCGGCGCAGGCCTCGATCGCAATCGAGAACGAGCGCCTCCACCGCACGGTCGAGCGCCAGGCGATCACGGATGAGCTGACCCAACTCGCCAACAGGCGTCGGTTCACCGAGACGCTCGCCGTCGAGGTGCGGCGGGCGGAGCGCTTCGGGGATCCGCTCGCGCTCGTCCTCGCCGACCTCGACGACTTCAAGCAGATCAACGACCGCTACGGCCACCAGGCCGGCGACGAGGTCCTCCGCCGCTTCTCCGACGTCCTGCGCGAAAGCGTCCGCGACTTCGATCTTCCCGTCCGCTACGGGGGCGAGGAATTCGTCGTCCTCCTGCCCGAAACAGGGCTGGACGGGGCGGAGCAGCTCGCGCGGCGGCTGCAGACCGCCCTCCTGCGCCTGCGCCTGCCGGAGATTGGCGAAGACCGCCCGCCGGTAACCGCGAGCTTCGGCGTCGCGGCCTACCCGGCCGCGCGCAGCGCCGAAGGCCTTCTCTCCGCCGCCGACGGCGCGCTGTACCGGGCAAAGGCGGCGGGGAAGAACCGCGTCGCCTGTGCCGGGGCAGAAAGTCGTCGCAAAGATTGATATAAGGGAGCCGATGAACTGCCGGGTATGCGGCCGTCAGTTCGACCCGAGCGGGTTCCAAGTCGTGGTGCCCGGACTCGGCACGGGCTTCGACCGGGTCGAGTGCGCTCTCGAGGCGAGCGAGCTGGGACTGCCCCCGGCTGTGCGAACGGCGCCGGTCGCCACGGTCGTCCGGTCGCTTCCGCCTCTCGCCCCCCTCCCGGCTTTCGGGCGCGCGCCCGCCGCAACGACGGCGGAGGCCGTGCGCCCGCCGCTGCTCGTCGGCACCAACCTCGCCCTGCTCGCGGCGGGAGCGGTGGCGACGATCTACCTCTGGCTGCGTGTCTTCGGCGCCGACCTCAGCCCCTTCCCCTTCCCGGCCGAGAGCGCCTCGCCGGCCTTCGGGCGGACGACCGTCCCGGCGGCGATCGACCTCTCCCCGGCAGTCACGACTCGCCCGCAGCCGGAGCGGGCCGTCAACAGCGGGCAGCCGGCCGCCGTCCCACTCGGAGAGCTTGCATCCGTGTCGAGCGGCGAGGACGCCGGGACGAACGGCTCCAACGGGTCTCAGCCGCGTACGTCCAGGGGCTCGGGCCCGGTCGTGAGGCCGAGCCCGCCGCCGCCTCCGCCCGAGCCGCCCGCTGAGCCCGAGCCTCCCCGGTCGGCCCCTGTACCCACGTTTCCGGTCCCGTCGACGCCACCCGGAGACCGCGTCCCGGGGCCCACCCTGCCCGGAGGGCCGAATCCGGAGGAGCCGACCCTGCCCGGCAGCGGGACCCGGTCGGGCGGCTAGCACCGCCGCCGAGCACGACCTACCGGTCCCGGAACGCGGGCGGGCGCCCGTGGTGTAGACAACGAGTGGGATGATGCGCTGGGTCGCCGTCCTCGTCGCCTCCGCCGTCGGCGTCGCGCTGAGCGCCGCAGGCCTCCTCCTGCTCCGCGATGACGGTCCCGCGGAGCTTCTCCCCGACCTCGACCAGGCGGCGCCCTCGGACCTCTCCGTCGTCCAGGTCGGGGATACCTACCGGCTCGTGTTCGGCTCGGCGGTGGACAACGTCGGCCGCGGCCCGCTCCTCGTCGAGGGGGAGCGGCCTAGCCACTCCACGCCAACGATGTCCGTGCGGCAGCTCGTGCGCCGGACGGACGGCTCAGTGCGCGTCCGCTTGGCGCCCGGGGAGATCCGCTATGTCCGCTCGGAGACGCACGAGCACTGGCACCTCCTCGGCTTCGAGGCCTACGAGCTTCGGCGTGCGGCGGACGGGACACCCGTCAGGCCCGACGACAAGACGGGCTTCTGCCTCGGCGACCGGTACGAGACGAACCGGGGCACGCGCATCGAGGGAGAGCCCGACCGCCCCGTGTGGACCGACGAATGTGGCCGGAGGCAGCCTGGGCTCCTCGTCCTTCGCCAGGGCATCTCTCCCGGCTACGGCGATGACTACGTCCCGGAGCTCGAGGGTCAGTTCGTGGACGTGACGACGCTCCCCGCCGGACGGTACGTCCTCGTCCACCAGGCGAACCCCGAGCGGGCGCTGGAGGAGAGCGACTACGAGAACAACGCGGCCTCCGTCCTCATCCAGCTGCGCCGGACCGGCGGCGTCATTCCGACCGTCCGGGTCCTCGCCCGCTGCCCGGCCTCGGATCGCTGCCCGCGCCGGTGACCGGAACCCACGGCCCGGAGCCGGTGTAGAGGAGGAAACGGCGCAGGAGGTATGCGATGCGACGGTTGGGAGCGATTCTCGTCCTCACCCTCATGGCCGTGGGCGCCCTGAGCGCGCCGGCCCTCGCGAAGGAAGGGGGCGTCGAGCTGAGCTCGACCCCGATCGGACTGAAGCCCGGGGAGCCCTGGACGCCCCAGATCCGGCTCATCCTGGGAACGTCCGAACAGCTCGCGCGCGCGAAACCCGGCGTCACGATCCGGAACGTGGACGCGGGCGAGGAGCTCACGTACCGCGCTGTCCCGACCAAGAGCCCGCAGGTCTGGGACGTCCGCGTCGTCTTCCCCGAGGGCGGCTGGTGGCTGGTCGAATCCTTCGACGGAGTGACAGGACGGGCCTATCCGCTCGCCGGCCAGTGGTACGTCGAGCGGCCGCCGGCCGCTCCAGCGGCGCCGGCGCCGCTGGATCCGGAGCCGGCCGGCGCAACCTTCCCCGTCGTGCCGGTGGCCGCCGTCGGCTTCGCCCTCCTCCTCGCCGCCGCCGGGGCAGCCCTCCTTCTCCGGCGGCAGCGGCTCCGGCTCTCGCACGAGACCTAGCTAGGAGGGTTTGGCGGAACGTCGCTCGGCACAGCCTGCGTTTCGTTAGACCCTCCTGGCCGCGGGAGCCCGGCGGGGAGGGCGGAGTCGGGCCGCTCTCCCCGCCCGAGATTAAGGTCGCGTTAGGGATGCGGCCGGGGCGCTCGGCGAGCGGACCGAGCGCCGATACGGTGAGTGGAAGACCGCCGACGGAAGGCTCCCCCATGCTCGATCCCCTCGTCGACCTCCTCAACTCGAAGACGCCGCTCTACCCGCCGTACGGGCGCATCGTCGTCATCGCCGCCCTCTTCGGGCTTGCCTGGCTCGTCGCCCGCTCCAGCGGGTGGGTCGCGCTGCGCGTCCTCGCCTGGCACGACCGCCGCCACAGCTCGAGCGACCTCGAGGCGACGGGGAAGATCGCGAACCTGAAGCGGCACGAGACGCTCGTCTCGATCATCCGCGCGGCCATCACCTACATCGCCTTCGGGACGGCGATCGTCCTCTCGATCGCGCAGCTCTCCGGAGGCGTCGACCGCCTGACGGCGATCGCGGGCGCGTCGTTCGCAATCATCGTGGCCGCCTTCGCGACGCAGAGGATCCTCGTCGACGTCATCGCGGGCCTGACGATGTTCATGGAGCGCTGGTTCTCGGTCGGCGACACGGTCATCGTCCAGGCGGGCCTCGAGCTCCAGGGCGTCGTCGAGGAGGTCTCGCTCAGGCGGACGCGCCTGCGCTCGGTGACAGGCGAGGTCATCCACATCCACAACTCGCAGATCCAGGCGGTCCGCGTGCTCCCGCGCGGCGTCAAGGAGCTGGCGGTCGAGCTCTTCGTCAGCAAGCGCGAGGCGGGCGAGCAGCTCGTCGCCGATGTCTCCTCGATCCTGCCCGAGGGCCCAACGACCTTCGTCCGCCGCCCGTGGATCGAGCACGTCGACGAGCTCTCGGTGAGCCTGACGCGAATCCGCATCCGCACGACCGTCGCGCCCGGGCGCGAGTGGCTCGTCGAGGGATTCTTCGCCGATCTGCTCAAGGAGCAGGCGAGTGACTCGCTGATCGTGCACGGCCCGGTGACCCTGGCCGTCGACGAGCGAGCCACCTGGAGCTTCGCGCGCGCGAGCGGGGCGACGCGCGGGAGCTTCGCGCGGGCCCGCCGCTCTCCGGTCGGCGTCCCCTGATCCACCGGCGCTAGGCAGGATGGGGGCGCGGATGCCCTCCTCCGCCTACAGACGCGCAGGCGCAGCGGTGCTCGCCGCCGTCCTCGCGGGGTGCTCGGCCGGGCCGCCGCCGAACGAGGAGTTGGGCGAGCTGGGGCGGGAGCTCGTGCCGGCCGGGAGCGAGATCGTGGACACGAGCGAGGGCGCCTGCGTGCAGCTCGCCGGCAACCCGTCCTGCGCGCGCGTCTATTTCACGACGGATCTCCCCCTGGAGCGCCGGGCCGACGGGCTCGAGCGGGCCGCGCGGGCCGCGGGATGGGAGGTCGTCTCCCGAGAGCCGCGCCGGGACGGGATCCTGATCGAGCTCGGGCGCGACGGCTACCGCGCCTTCGCGGCGATCTGGGAGGACGCGCGCGCGGCGCCGTGCCGTGACGCGCCCGACAAGTCCTGCGCGGACGAGCTCCAGGTCATCGAGGACACCGAGCGCTAGACCCTCCTAGTCCGCGAGCAGCGGCGCGAGGAGTGCGATCCCCTCCTCGATCTCCTCTTCCGACGCACGGCTGTAGGAGATCCGCAGGTTCCGCTCACCTCCGCCCGCGGGGAAGAAGGGCGGCCCGGGGACGACGGCCACGCCCGCCTCGAGCGCCCGGCCGGCCGCGGCGACCCCGTCGCCGCCGGGCGGCAGCTCGAGCCAGGCAAAGAAGCCGCCCTCGGGCCGCGTCCACGTCGCCCGAGCTCCGACGTGCCGCTCGAGGGCGTCCATGAGCGCATCCCGGCGGGCCCGGTAGAGATCGCGCGCGCGGGCGATCCGCTCGTCGAGGTGCCCACGCCGGCCGTACTCCTCGAGGAGCCGCTGGCCGAGCGCGCCGGCGCACTGATCCGTGTTCTGCTTCGCCCAGACGAGCTTGGCAACGACCTCCGCGGGGCCCGCCGCCCAGCCGAGACGCACGCCGGGGAAGAAGGTCTTCGAGAACGTGCCCGCCTGGACGACGACATCCGGCGCCAGGCTCCAGAGGGTCGGCGGCCGCTCCTCTGTGAAGCGAAGCTCGCGGTAGGCGACGTCCTCGACGATCAGGAGCCCGTGGCGCCGCGCCAGCTGCACAAGTCCCTCCCGACGCTCGGCCGAGAGGGTGACCCCGGCCGGGTTCTGGAAATCCGGGATCGTGTAGAGGAGCTTCGGCGTGGGCCCCGCGGCCAGCATCCGCTCGAGCTCGTCTACGTCGAGACCGTCCCCGTCGAGCGGGACCCCGTCGACGCGCGCCTCGAACCCCTGGAAGGCCATGATCGCTCCGAGGTAGGTCGGCGCCTCGACGAGGACGCGGTCGCCGCGGTCGACGAAGGCCTTGCCGACAAGCTCGAGGGCCTCGATCGCCCCGCTCGTCAGCATCAGCTCGCCGTCGCCCGGGCGCGTTCCCTCGAGTCGCTCCAGCCGGTCGGCGACGTAGTCCCGTGGGCCGGCCAGCCCGTCGGTGGGCGCGTACTGGAAGGGCGAGGTGTCTCCCCGCTCGGCCAGCTCGAGCAGGATCTCGCCGATCACCGGCCCCGGAAACGTCCCCGGGTCCGGGAAGCCGCCGGCGAAGGAGATGACGTCCTGCGCGCCCGCGAGCGCGAGGATCTCGAGGAGGCCCTCGCCCGCGCCGCCGCGCGTCCGCGCGGCGAAGAGCGCGTCCCACCGGCGCAGCTCTGGCTCGACCGCCACGCCGGGATTGTTGCGGACGGACGTCAGGCGCGCGGCGTAGAGGGCGGCGCGGCCGGCCCGGAACGCTCGAGGAGCCGCGTCTCGATCCGCCGCGTCCGTGAGCGGAGAGCCAGCCAGAGAAGAACGACGAGAAGCAGAATCGGGCTCAGCACGATGGCGAGGAAGAGCGCGACTGCTCCCGCGCCCGCGAGGAAGTCGAGCGCGTCGCGGGCCGCGCCCGCCGCCCCGCCCTCGTCCTTCTCCTCTCGAGCCGCTGCCTCCCGCGTGTGCAGGAGGAGAGTCAGCTCCGACGTCGCCGCCTCGCGGCGGTCGGTCAGGTTCGCGCGCCGAAGATCGGCGATCGCGTTGCGCTGCCGCTCCAGCTGGAGCCTGACGCTCAGCTCCTGCTCGGGGGTCAGCGTCCCGCTCTCGAGGCGGAGCTCGAGGGCCCGGTTCGAGCGCTCCAGCCGCTCGATCCGCCGGTCACGGCTGTCGATGCCGGCCTGGAGGTCCTGCGCCTCGACGCGCTGGCTGGTGATCGTCCCGAGCTCGGAGAGCCGCACGACCGCGTCCTGGACGCGCCCGACGGGGATGCGAAGGGCGAGCTCCGCCGCGCCCTCCCTCCCTTGGGTGTCGATGTCGGAGGCGGCGACCCAGCCGCCCAGCTCGCGCGTGATGCTCATCGCCTCTCCAGCCGCGCCGGAGAGCTCCTCCGCGTCGGCGAGCCGCAGCTCGACCCACAGGTCGACGTCGGTGGCGCGTCCCCGAGGAGAGAGAGGCGCGATTGCGTCACGCGCCGGCTCCCCGGCCGCCGAGAAAATGTTCTTTAGCTCGAGCGTCGTCCTGGCCTGCGGCAGCGCCGAGGGCGCTTGCGCCTCCTCGGCGCCGCCCACGTCGACGGCTCCCACGTCGCGTCCCTCCGCGGGAGCGGCCTCGTCGTCGTCCGACGCCCCTCCTCCGCCGAACACGATCCCCGCTCCGATCGCCGCGAGCGCCAGCAGCACAAAGGCGAGCGCGAGCGCCGTGCGCCGCCGCGGGAGGGCCGCGCGGCGGCGCCGAGGCGCTTCCTCGAGCGCGCGCACGCGCGCACGCAGCGGGGCCGGCGCCGCGGGCGCATCCGTGCGCAGCTCCCGAACGAGTCCCTGCAGACGCGCCTCCCGCTCTCCCTCGGGCAGGACGCCGCCGAGGAGCTCCTCCAGCCGGTCCGGAGCGATTAGGTCAGGCGAGGGCATCGGCGGCCATCCTCTCTTCGAGCTTCCCGAGCGCCCGCGCGAGCCGCATGGAGCAGGCCGAGCGGCCGACCCCGAGGACGCGCGCGGCGGCGTCGGCGTCCAGGTCGAGCACGATCCGGAGCGCCAGCACCTCCCGCTCCCCCGCGCTCAGCGTGCGGAGGGCGGCCTCGAGCTCCGGAGAGAACCCGAGCTCCGGCGGGGCCACCTCGCTGCCCGCCACCTCGCCCGCGTGGCGCTCCTCGCGGCGGCGCCGGCGCGACTCGCTGCGAAAGTGGTCGAGCGCCACGTTCCGGCCGATCCGGCAGAGCCACGTCCGCTCGGAGCTGCGGCGCGGGTCGTAGCGCCGCCAGGAGCGGAGGGCCTTCTCGAAGGTCTCGGCGGTCAGGTCTTCGGCGAGGGTGGGGTCGGCGGTGAGCATGAGCAGGTAGCGGTGCACGTCGTCCAGGTGCTCTTCCGCGGCCGCGGCGAAGCTCCGCCTGAGCGGAGCCCGCCTCGTCAGCGGCGGCGCGAGCGAGTTCACGGTCTTCATACGCCGCAGCCCGCCGATTCCGTCACGCCGACCTCCATGACAGAGATTGTGCCGCGCCCGATCTCCTCCGGCTCGACCGCCATACTCACTCGAAATGCCTCAAGAGGTCTCAATGCGGCGTTCTTTTCTCATCGCGGCCTGTGCCTGCCTGCTCTCGGCGGGGCCGTCCGCGGCTGAGGCCACGCTGCCGCCCAACTTCCAGGAGCAGGTGGTCTTCAGCGGCCTCACGAACCCGACGGTCGTGCGCTTCTCCCCCGACGGACGTGTCTTCGTGGCCGAGAAGAGCGGTCTCGTCAAGGTCTTCGACGGCCTCACGGACACGACCCCGACCGTCTATGCCGACCTGCGCACAAGCGTCTACAACTTCTGGGACCGCGGTCTTCTCGGGATGGCGCTCGACCCAGGGTTTCCGGCCGACCCGTTCGTCTACGTTCTCTACACGCACGACGCGGCGATCGGGGAGACGGCGCCCCGCTGGGGGACGGCGGGCGCGACCTCCGACGCCTGCCCCAACCCGCCGGGGGCGAACGGCGACGGCTGCGTGGTCTCGGGCCGCCTCGCCCGCCTCGATGCCGTCGGGCAGGAGACCGTGCTCGTCGAGGACTGGTGCCAGCAGTACCCCAGCCACTCCGTGGGGCAGCTCCAGTTCGGGACAGACGGCGCCCTCTACGCCTCCGCCGGGGACGGGGCCGCCTTCAGCTTCGCCGACTGGGGTCAAGCCGGCAGCCCGTTGAACCCGTGCGGCGATCCCCCGGGGGGCGTGGGGGCGACGCTCACGCCCCCCACGGCCGAAGGCGGCGCCCTGCGCGCGCAGGACCTGCGCACGAGCGGCGACCCTGTGGGGCTGGACGGGACGATCATCCGCGTCGACCCGGACACGGGCGCGGCCCTGCCCACGAACCCGCTCTTTTCGAGCCCTGATCCGAACGCGCGCCGCATCGTCGCCTACGGACTGCGCAACCCGTTCCGCTTCACGTTCCGCCCGGGGACGGGCGAGCTCTGGCTCGGAGACGTCGGCCTGAGTACGTGGGAGGAGATCGACCGCCTGAACCCGCTCGGCACCGTG
>JAIBJN010000007.1 GCA_020029595.1 Actinomycetota bacterium
GGGGCGGGCGCCGCGACGGGTTGAAGGTCGGTGAGCGTGTCCTCGAGCCCGTCGTCGCCGTCCGGGGAGACGGCCGGCGGAGGCGCGACGAGCGTCTCGTCCATCACCTCGTCCCCCTCGACGCGGAAGAGGACGACCGTGACGTTGTCCTCTCCCCCGCCCGAGTTCGCGGCGCGCACGAGCTCGCGAGCGGCCTCGTCGAGGGTCGAGGCACCGGCGAGGATGCGGAGGATGTCGTCCTCCGCGACCATCGTCGTCAGGCCGTCCGAGCAGAGGAGAAAGAGGTCGCCCGGCTCGACGTCGACGCTCGAGGTGTCGACGTCGACCTCGGGGTCGGTGCCGAGCGCCCGCGTGATCACCGAGCGCTGAGGGTGCGCGTCAGCTTCCTCGGACGTGAGGCGCCCGCTCCGCATGAGGTCGGCGACCAGCGAGTGGTCCTCCGTGAGCTGCTCGATCCTGCCGTCGCGGATCCGGTAGGCGCGCGAGTCGCCGACGTGACCGATCGTGACGCGCCCGCCTGTCAGAAGTGCGGCCGTGACGGTCGTCCCCATTCCCGAGGCCTCCGAGTCGCTGCGGGCCCGTTCGTAGATGCGCCTGTTGGCCTCCTGGACGATCGCCTGCACGCGCTCGCCGGGCTCGAGCCGGTCAGCCTCGTGGTATTCACGGAACGCCGCCGCCGCGATCCGGGAGGCGACCTCGCCCGCCTGCGCGCCGCCCATCCCGTCCGCGACGGCGAAGAGCGGCGGGTCGAGGACGAAGGCGTCCTCGTTGCGGCGTCGCACGCGTCCCGCGTCGGTCCGGCCCGCGCTGTCTCCGAGCCTCATCGTACGAACTGGAGCTCCGTGTCTCCGACCTGGAGGAGGTCGCCCTCGTGGAGCCGCCGCCGGCCGTCGATGCGCTCCCCGTTCACATACGTCCCGTTCGTTGAGCCGAGATCGATCACCCAGGTCCCGTCGAGCCCGCTCTCCACGCGGGCGTGCTGGCCGGAGGCGTAGTCGTCGCCGGTGAGGACGACGACATTGTCCTCGGCCCGGCCGATGGTCGTCGGCACCGGCCCGGCGTCGAAGGCGCGGCCGACGGGAACGACCTTGGATCGTGTGACGACGAGGCGCCCCGGGACGACGCCCGCTTCCGCCCGTGCCTGGGCGACCTGGGCCGGGGCGAGCACGAAGCTCTCCTGGGACGCCGCCGGCAGGCCACGCTCCGCCGAGCGCACGACACGCCAGATGAAGAGGTAGAGGAGGACGACGAAGGCGGCCTGGAGCGCGATCAGGATCGGTTCGATGGACACGCTTCGTGCCTCAGTGCCCCTCCGGGCAATGCACGCCTGCTTCTGCCCCGTGATCACGCGGCGCCGGAGCCCACCCTCGCCCTTGCCAAGGCGTCCAGCCTTGGCTGCGGGCGAGTGCGGACTCCGGCTTGGTGCTCGCGACGCAGAAACGGGGCAGCATTACCTGAAGGGGCACTAGAAGCCGCGTTCGAAGCGAAGCTCTGTCGTGCCCAGGACGATCTCGTCGTCGGGCGCGAGCTCGGCACGCTCGACGCGCTTCCCGTTCACGATCACCCCGTTCGTCGAGCCGAGGTCGACGATCCAGTAGGCGCCGTCCTCGTGCCGCACCTCCGCGTGCCGGCGCGAGACGTTGAGGTCGTCGACGGTAATGTCGCACTCCCGCGAGCGCCCGAGGACGAGAGCCCGGTCGGCCAGCTCGTGCCGCTCTCCATCCAGGACGAGCGCCGCCGGGGCGCGCGCGAGGTCGAGCTCGGCCGCGCTCTCGACGGAGACCGCCTCTGTGACGGCGGGCCGGTAGATCTTCGTCTCGCTCGGGCGCTCCTGGGGCACCACCTCCGGGGGAACGGGCGCCTGGGGGCGTTCGGGCTGCACCATCCGCGTGGCGATCCCGAACTCGCCAACGCTCAGGTCCTCGTCCTCCTCGATCAGGACCCCCGGCGTGGAGAGGAGCGCGTAGCCCTCACGGCGCGCGTGCTCGGCGAGATAGTCCGCAAGCTCCGTGAGCAGGGAGTCCTCGTAGCTCGCGAACTGGTCCCGGTCGCTCGGGCAGAGGTAGAGCGTGTACTCGTTGGGGACGTAGACGCGCGAGACCGACACGCTCTTCGCCTCGTCCATCTCCTTCGCGAGCTTGCGCGCCAGCTCGACCGGCTGCACGTGAGTGCGGAAGGCGCGTCCGAACACGCCCTCGACGATCGACTCGATCCGGTGCTCGATGCTGCGCAGGACGCTCATAGCCGGGCGGACACCATTGTGCCCGCCCGGGCACTCTAGTCGCTTGCTTGACCCGCTCTGAGCAGCGGATACGCGAGCACGCCTGCGGCGAGCCAGACGGCCGGGACGGCCCAGAAGGCCGCGACGGGGGCTCCTCCTGCGGCCGTAGGAACGAGCAGGAGCGCGGCGAGAAAGCCCGCGCCCCAGGCCGCAACGCCCCAGAGCCCTCGACTCCGAGCGAAGCCTGCCGAGGCGGCTGCGACGACGAGCACGACGGCCGCGGCCGCGATTGTCGGCCGGCTCGTGAGCGCCCCCAGCGCGCCGTCCAGAGCGGCACCCGGCCGCTCCGCGCCGCTCATGCCCGCTGTGTCGGGGGCGGCCTCCCCGGTCAGGGGGAGACGTGTCCCGGCGACGACGGCCGTCGCGACCGTGGCGACGGCGGCGGCGAGGGCCAGCGCCGCGCGCCGGACGACGCCCCGCGCCTCGAGCGCGACGATGGGCAGGAGCGGGAGCGCCTGAGCAACGGCGAGGAGCGGTCCGGAGAGGAAGAGAAGCCCCGAACGGGCATCGCGAGCGAAGAGTGCGAGCCAGAGGAGGGCGAGCGGGACGTAGGCGAGAGCGAGACCGAGCGAGACGTTTCCGAGCGGGAGCACCGGGACGGCGAGCGCGACCGCGAGGCCCGCGACCGGATTTCCGAGCGCGGCAAGGGCCGCGAGAGCCCCGAGCAAGAACGGCCACCCGCCGGGGAAGAAGGGGAGCAGGAACGCCGTTCCCCCTGCAAAGACGGCGGCAAGGGCCGCGTGCAGCGCACGCGTGCGCAGCACGATGGGCGACGTCGTCGCGCGGCGGCGCTCGGAGCGCCCGGTCTCGGCCGCCCGGAGAAGCTGGAGAGCCTGCTTGGCCGCCGGCCGCTTGCGGGGGTCGACCGAGAGCATCCGGTCGACCGCCCGGCAAAGCTCGCGCGGGAGGTCCGGCCGCAGCTCGGCGAGCGGCTGCGCGCCCTGCTCGACGCGCCGAGCCGTCTCGAGGGGCGAGGAGGCCCAGAAGGGATGACGGCCGGCGAGCGCCTCCCAGAGGAGCACGCCGACGGACCAGACGTCCGCCGCTCCGGACGCCTCGTCGCCGGCCAGACGCTCGGGAGCGATGTAGGCAAGCGTGCCCGGGACGTCTCCGACGGCGGTGAGCGTATCGGCGTGGTCGATCTGGGCGAGCCCGAAGTCGAGGAGGCGGACAGAGAGCCCCTCGCCGTCCTCGAGCATGACGTTGGCCGGCTTCACGTCCCGGTGGATGACCCCCTTCCCGTGGGCGTGAGCGAGCGCCTCCAGCACCTGCGCCCCCGCCTCGACCGCTGTCCAGTCGTCGAGCGCGCCACCGCGGAGTGCCTCGCGCAGCGTGCGGCCGGCGACGTAGGGGTACGCGACATAGACGTGGCCGTCGTCCCGCGCGAGCGCGAGCGCGCGCAGGCAGCGGGGATGTCGGAGCCGCGTCGCGGCCTCGACCTCGCGCTCGGCGCGGGCGCCCGCCTTGCCCTCGCGCGCGACGACCTTGAGCGCGACCTCCCGCCCGGCGTCCTCGTCCCGCGCGAGCCACACCGAGCCCGAGCCGCCGCTTCCCAGCGGCCGGAGCGGTCGGTACCGGCCGAGGACGAGGTGGTTCTCGCTGAGCGCGACGGCGTGCTGCATGCGTACCCGAGGGGCACTTGGCGCTCGATCGGGAAAGTCCTGCAAAGTCCGGGCTGAGTGGTAGACTCGGCCACTTCTTCGACCCCTGCGGGCCGTGTTCGACCGCGAGAAAACAGAGACTCAGTCAGACATCGAGTTCGACTTCTTCGATGAGTCGCCGACGGCTGAGACCACGCCGAAGAAGGACGCCCCGCCCCGTCGACGGCGCCGGCTCCCGACCCGCCCGCCCACGCCGCCCGGCGGGCCCCAGCTCTACCGGCTCGGCGTCCTCATCGCGGGCGCGATCGTCCTCGCGGTCATCCTCATCCTCGTCATCGCCAACTGCCGCGGGAATCAGAAGCAGGCCGAGTACGAGGACTACATGGATTCCGTGAGCACGGTCGCCGCCGAGTCCGAGGAGATCGGGAAGCAGCTCAACAACCGGCTGACGACGCCGGGGATCAAGCTCGAGGCGCTGCGGTCGGACATCGAAGGGCTCCGCGACCAGCAGGAGCAGATCCTGCGCCGCACGCAGGAGCTTCGCCCGCCGGGCCCGCTTCTCGAGCAGCAGGAGAACCTGGTCGAGACGATGCAGTTCCGCGTCAACGGGCTCGCCGGCCTCGCGCGCGGCCTTGCGCTCGTCTCGCAGACGAGCGACCCCGAACAGTCGGGCAACGACCTCGCCGATCAGGCCCAGCGGCTGGTGGCGAGCGACATCGTCTACTTGGACGCCTTCAAGGAGGCGTCCAGGGCGGTGCTCGAGCAGCAGGGCGTCACGAACGTCTCGATTCCCAGCTCGGTGTTCGTCCAGAACTCCGAGCTCGCGAGCCCGGCCCTGTGGAAGCTGTTCGTCGACAGGCTCACGCAGGGAGCCGAGGCGGGCGGGCTGCACGGGAACGGGATCGAGGGCGTCCGCGTCCAGCCGGGCGGGCAGGCGCTCTCCGCGTCGGAGGACAACGACATCGAGGCGAGCGACGACCTCGCCTTCGAGGTGCTCGTCAAGAACTCCGGCGAGAACCAGGAGACCCAGGTGCAGGTCACGCTCGTGATCCGGCAGGAGCCGCTCATCAAGAGGGAACAGGTGATCGACGTCATCAACCCGGGCGACACGACGACGGTGACGTTCCGCGACTTCCCCACCCTCTCCTTCTCGACGCAGACGACGCTGCTCGTGACCGTGGACCCCGTCCCGGGGGAGCAGAACGAGAACAACAACCGCGCGCAGTACTCCGTGATCTTCACGCTCGGGTAGTGCCGGAGCTACGCTAGGGCTCGATGTCGGACCTCTCCGACGCGGCCCCCTGGATCGCCATCGGCGCCGCAGCGGCGGCGGTGGCGGCGCTCCTCCTCTCGCTCGGCTTCTACCTCAAGCTGCGTGCTGTGCGGAAGGCGCAACGCGTGCTCCTCGGCTCGGACAAGGACGACCTTGTGAACTTCGCCGTCTCGCTCCAGACCCGCATCGACGATCTCCACCGGGTCGTCGACGAGGTCGCGGCGGCGCTGGCGCGCCTCGACCGGCGCATCGACGGCTGCCTCTCCCACACGGCGCTCGTCCGCTACAACGCGTACGAGGACGCGGGCGGGCACCAGTCGGCGTCGCTCGCCTTCCTCGACGGCGCGCGCTCGGGCGTCGTCATGAGCGCCATCCAGGGGCGGGACTATGCGCGGATCTACGTGAAGCAGCTCGACCGCGGCCGCGCTCCGATCGCGCTCTCCCCCGAGGAGCAGGAGGCGGTCGATCGGGCCATGGCCCAGTCGTGACGGGAGGTAATGTGCCCATGACGTACCGAAAGGCCGAGATCCGACCCTTCGACCCGGAGGACGAGCCGCTCCTCTTCGGCTTGGTGAGCCTCGATCGCGGCGCCGACGAGCGGACGCTCGCGGTGCTCGAGCGGGAGACGGTGTTCGTGGCCGAGGTGGAGGGCGCAGCCGCCGGCTATGTGGCCGTTGAGCGCTCCGGCGAGGCGATGCGTGTCGATCAGCTCTTCGTGAGCCCGGAGCACGAGGCCGAGGGGATCGGCCGCCAGCTGCTCGAGTATGCCGAGGGTTATGCGATCTTCGAGGGCGCGCTCGCGCTCCAGGTCGTCGTCCCGAGCGGCGACCGGCGCGCGGCTGACTTCTACCGCGGCCGCGGCTTCGTGCCGGCCGGCGAGGAGCTGCTCGAGATCGTCCTCCCGCAGCGATAGGGGCGTCCTGCTCATCTACGATTTGCGGCAATGCAGCAGGTTCTCGTCCTGAACGCAAGCTTCGAGCCGCTCAACGTGTGCACGGTTCGGCGTGCCCACGTGCTGGTCTACAAGGGCAAGGCCGAGGTGCTCGAGCAGCTCCAACAGCCGCTGCGCTCGGCCTCCGACACGTATCCGTGGCCGCACGTCATCCGGCTCCTCCACTACGTGCGCGTGCCGCGGGCCGTGAAGCGGAAGATCTCGCGGAAGGCGCTCTTCGCCCGGGACGGCCATCGCTGCGTCTACTGCGGCTCCTCGGGTCGGCTGACGCTCGACCACGTCGTACCACGTTCGCGCGGCGGCGACTCGGTGTGGGAGAACGTCGTTTCCTCCTGCGCTCCGTGCAACCTCCGCAAGGGGAACCGTCTTCCGGAGGAGGTCGAGATGCGGATGCTCGTCAAGCCGCGCGTCCCCACGCCCGCGCTCTTCGTGACGCTCTCGGCGGCGCGGATCCCCGATCGCTGGGAGCCGTACCTGACGGCGTACGGGTAGGCCCGAGCGGGCGAGCCGGAGAACGACCTCGGCCGCGTCCGGATCCTCCATGTCCGGGGTCTGACCCCAGACGTGGCCCTTCGGGAGGACAAGGGACATGCGTGTCCTGTGGAAACCGCGGGAGACATGGCCCGCCGCGGCCGGCACGAGGGTCGCCCGCTCCGGGTGTTCGACGGACGTGCCTCCAGCGGGCGAGCTTCCGTCCACATTCGCGTCCGAGGCGGCCATGTCAGGGGTCAGACCCCTGACATGGCTGGAACAAGCAGGCTTAACCCGCCCCTTCCGCGGCGGCGCTATGCGTCGTAGTAGAGGGCGAACTCGGCCGGGTGGGGCCGGAGGGCGACGACGTCGACCTCGGTCTCGCGCTTGTCGTCGATCCAGGTGCGGACGAGCTCCTCGCTGAAGACGCCTCCGCGGAGGAGGAATTCGTGGTCCGTCTCGAGCGCGTCGAGCGCCTCCGCGAGCGAGCCGGGCACCTGGGCAACGTCGGTGCGCCGCTTCTCGAAGAGGTCGAAGTCCGCGGGCTCGCCCGGGTCGAGGCCCTTCTCGATCCCGTCGATCCCGGCCATCAGCATGGCCGCGAAGGCGAGGTAGGGGTTCGCGGTCGCGTCCGGGCAGCGGAACTCGAGCCTCTTGGCCGTGGCCGAGTCGGAGTACATGGGGATGCGGATTGCCGCCGAGCGGTTCCGCTTCGAGTAGACGAGGTTGACGGGCGCCTCGTAGCCCGGCACGAGCCGGCGGTACGAGTTGGTCGTCGGCGCGCAGAAGGCGAGGAGCGCGGGGGCGTGCATCAGGAGCCCGCCCACGTAGGCTCGCGCGAGCTGCGAGAGCCCTGCGTATCCCGACTTGTCAGAGAAGAGCGGGGTGCTCTCCTTCCAGAGCGACTGGTGGGTGTGCATCCCCGAGCCGTTGTCGCCGAAGATCGGCTTCGGCATGAACGTCGCGGTCTTGCCGGCCACCCGGGCGACGTTGCGGACGACGTACTTGTACGTCATGACCTGGTCGGCCATGCGCGTGAGCGACTGGTACCGAAGGTCGACCTCGCACTGGCCTGCGGAGGCGACCTCGTGGTGGTGGAACTCGCACGGGATCCCGAGCCGCTCGAGCGTGAGCACGATCTCGGTGCGAAGGTCGTGGAGCGTGTCATGGGGGGCCGGCGGGAAGTACCCGCCCTTCTCCCGCACGGTGTAGCCGAGCCCGGGGACGCCTGAGTTCCAATGGCCCTCGGCCGAGTCGAGCGTGTAGTGCGCTCGGTGCGGAGAGAGCTCGTAGGAGACCTGGTCGAAGACGAAGAACTCGCACTCCGGGCCGAAGTTCGCCGTGTCTGCGATACCCGTTTCGCGCAGGTACGCCTCCGCACGGCGCGCGAGGCGTCGAGGGTCGCGGCCGTAGGGCTTGCCAGTCGTCGGGTCGGCGATCTCGCAGACGAGCGAGAGCGTCGGGGCCTCCGTGAACGGATCGAGGACGGCGCTCGCGGGGTCGGGCATGAGCAGGAGGTCGCTCTCGGCGATCCCCTGCCAGCCGCGGATCGAGGAGCCGTCGAAGCCGAGCCCCTCGGCGAATGCCGACGTACCGAACGCGCTCACGGGCAGCGTCATGTGCTGCCAGCTTCCGAACAGATCGCAGAACTTGAGGTCGACCATCTGGGCCTTCTGCTCGAACGCCCACGCGACCGCCTCCTCGGCCTCCGGCTGGGTGCCGTTCGCCAGGTACGCCTTCGTCTCCAGCTCCTGCATGCCGCCTCCTTCGGTCCACTAAAAAAGCCCCAGCGGTCATCTCGACCTCTGAGGCTCCGTCGCCTCCGGCGGGCGCCGTCCTCGACGCTCGCCACGACAAGCTTAGGCGGGGGAGTGGACGGAGTCCACCCCCGGAGGTATTGTCTTCGGAGCATGTTCCGCCCGTTCAGAGTCTGAGACATCCGTTGCCGCGGGCCGCCTGGCCCGGCTTCGGCGTGTCCTAGTCCTTCTCTGAACCCTCGATCTTCCAGGAGCATGCATGACCACCGCAGTTGAAGTCCGAGACCTCCGCAAGGAGTTCGTCACCCGAGGCGGGCGCCGTCTGCGGCGCAGGCGCGTCCCGGCCCTGCGCGGCGTCTCCTTCACGATCGCGCAGGGCGAGTGCGTGGCGATCCTGGGGCAGAACGGCTCGGGGAAGTCAACGCTCGTGCGGCTGCTCTCGACGCTCCTGCTCGCCGAGGGCGGGACCGCCGAGATCTTCGGTCACGACGTCTTCCGCGACCCGCGCGCAGTGCGCCGGCTCGTCAACCGCGTCTCGGTAGAGGCCGCCTTCTTCAAGAAGATGTCGTCGGCCGAGAACCTTGCCTACGCGGCCCGGTTCTACGGGATGACACCGAGGGAGACCGGCCCTCGCATCCCCGAGATACTCGAGCGCGTCGGCTTCCCGGCGGAGCGCCGCCGGGAGCCGATGGAGAACCTTTCGCGCGGCATGCAGCAAAAGGTGGCGCTCGCCAGGGCGCTGCTCACCTCCCCGGTGCTGCTCCTGCTCGACGAGCCGACGACGGGTCTCGACCCGCGCTCCAAGCTCGAGGTGCAGGAGTTCATCCGGGAGCTGCGCCGGACACACGACGCGACCATCCTCCTCTGCACTCATGACCTCGTCGAGGCGGAGCTCCTCGCCGACCGGGTCGGGATTCTCGACCGCGGCGAGCTCCTCTGCCTCGAGTCGACCGAGGCGCTGAAGCGGCGCTTCGACGCGTCGACGCTCGAGGAGGCGTTCCTCGCCTCCACCGGGCGTGTCTTCGAGGACGACCCGGAGGAGGAGGACGACACGTCATGAGAAGCTCCGCGCACGTCGTTCGCGCCGAGCTCGTCGGGCTCGCAGGCGTCGTCGAGCGCAACGTCTACCTCGTCCGGCGCTACATCTGGTGGGATCTCGCGTTCTTCGTCTGGACGGTGGCGAACGCACTCACGATCGTCTTCATCGCCGAGGGCGTCGAGGCGGCCGGGGGCCAGATCGACCTCGAGCGCACGATCACGATCCTGCTCATCGGCGCGGTCATCTGGGCGTACCTCGGGGACATCTTCGAGGTCCTCACCGAGACGGTCGCGTGGGAGCGCTGGGAGGGGACGATCGAGTACACGTTCATGGCTCCGCTGGCGCGCTCGATGCACCTGGGGGGCATGGGGCTCTTCGCCGTCGCCTACGCGCTCGTTCGCGCCGTGCTCCTCTTCTGGGTCGTCGCCTTCTTCTTCGACGTGGACATGCCGCAGGCGAACTACACGGCCGCGCTCGTCGTCCTCGCCGTGGCGTCCGTCTCCTTCGTCGGCATCGGGATGATGACGGCCGTCCTCCCGCTCATCTCGCCGGAGAAGGGGACACAGCTGGGCTTCATCGCCCAGGGCATCCTGCTCGTCGTCTCGGGCGTCTACTACCCGGTGAGCGTGCTCCCCGAGTGGATGCAGTGGCTCGCAACGATCTCGCCTGCTACCTACGCGCTCGAAGGCGTGCGCGCCGCGATCCTCGAGGGCGACGGCCTTGCGGAGCTCCGGGACGAGCTCTGGCCCCTGGTCGTGATCGGAGTGGTCTCGGTGCCGCTCGGCCTCGAGGTCTTCCGCCGGGGCGAGCGCCACGCCAAGCGGACCGGGAAGCTGAAGAGGTCGGGATGATCGACGCTCGCTGCGGGGAGACGGAAGCCGACTGCCTGACGACGGTGGCGCCGCTCCTGCTCGAGATCTGAGTGCGCCGGCTCGATCCTCACCGGACGTGGCTCCTGTACTCGGGAGCGACCGCGCTCGCCAGGACGACGGCCTGGACGGTCGCGGCCGTCTACTTCGTCCGCGACGTCGGGATGGGCCCGCTCGAGCTCGTGCTCGCCGGCACTGCGCTCGAGGTGGCGTACTTCGCGTTCGAGGTCCCGACCGGAGTCGTGGCCGACACCTACAGCCGGCGGGCGTCGATCGTCCTCGCCCAGTTCGTCATGGGCGCGGGCTTCGTTCTCACGGGAGCGTTCGCGGACGTGGGCGTCGTCCTCGGCGCGGCCGCGCTGATCGGCTTCGGCTGGACGTTCAAGAGCGGCGCCGAGGACGCCTGGCTCGCCGACGAGATCGGCCCGCAGCGCATGGCGCGCTCCTACCAGCGCGGAGCTCAGGTGGAGCGGGCGCTCTCGCTCGCCGGCATCGGCCTCGCCGTCGCCCTCGCGACCGTCGACCTGCGGCTCCCGCTCGTCCTCGGCGGGTTGCTGTTCGTCGCGCTCGGGCTCGTCCTCCTCCTCGTGATGCCCGAGACGCGGTTCACGCCCGCGCGGAGAGACGAGCTGGGCCAGGCCGGCTCTCTCGTCCGCACCGCCCAGGACGGCGGGCGCCTCGTCCGTGCCCGCCCGGTCCTGCTGCTCATCGTCGGCATCGCCTTCTTCGGCGGCATGTCGAGCGAAGCGTTCGACCGGCTCTGGGAGGCGCACCTCCTCCTCGACGTCGGGGTGCCTGCGCTCGCCGGGCTCGATCCCATCGTCTGGTTCGGTGTGCTGAACGCAGGCGCGCTCGTGCTCGCCCTCGCCGTCGCCCAGCCGCTCGTTCCCCGCTTCGAGCGTGCGGGAAGGGAGAGCATGGCCCGTATCCTGCTCGCCCTCGACGCGTTGCTCGTCGCGGGGATGCTCGCGTTCGCCCTGGCCGGAAGCTTTGCCCTCGCCGTGGCTACCTTCTGGTCGGTCGAGGTCGTTCGCTGGCTCTCGTCCCCGGTCTACGACACCTGGCTGAACGCGAACATCGACGACTCGCGCGTGCGGGCGACCGTCATCTCGATCACGAACCTCGGCGACTCGGCCGGCCAATGGGGCGGCGGCCCCGCGCTCGGCGCGATCGGGTCGGCCTTCTCCATCCGCGCGGCCCTGGCCGTCGGCGCGCTTGCGCTCACGCCCGCTCTCTGGCTCTACGGTCGCGCGCTTCGCCTCGATCCCGCGCGGCTCACGAGCGAGCCTGCCTCGCCAGTGTCTCGTATAGACTGAGAGCGTTATTCGAGGCGACGAGGCCTCGGGCGGGACGGTCGCCCGAGGCTCTTTGCGTTTAAGGAGGAGGTTCCCGAGATGGCCCAGGTCGAGCAGAGCGGCAGGGCGACGAGCGACCCGGCGGCGCGGAAGACGATTCTCGACGAGGTGAAGAAGCAGGACGTCAAGTTCGTCCACCTCTGGTTCACCGACATCGAGGGCCATCTGAAGAGCTTCTCGATCACGCCGGCGGAGCTCGAGGACGCCCTCGACGACGGGATGGGCTTCGACGGCTCCTCGATCACCGGCTTCAACGCGATCGAGGAGTCCGACATGGTCGCCATCCCCGACCCGGCCACCTTCCAGCTCATGCCGAACGGCGAGATCCGGGTCGCCCGCATGATCTGCGACGTCGTCACGCCCGACGGCGAGCCGTACGGCGGCGACCCGCGCCACGTCCTCAGGCGCGCGCTCGAGCGCATGGAGAACATGGGCTTCGATACGTTCAACGTCGGGCCCGAGCTCGAGTACTTCCTCTTCAGGGACGACAGGGGCACGGAGACGCTCGACGAGGGGGGCTACTTCGCCATGACGGCGCTCGATGCTGCGTGGGAGCTGCGCAACGAGACGATCGCGGCGCTCGAGTCCATGGGGATCCCGATCGAATACGTCCATCACGAGGTCGGCCCCTCCCAGCACGAGATCGACATGCGCTTCACGAACGCCCTCGACATGGCCGACCACACGATCACGTACCGGCTCGTCGTCAAGGAGCTGGCCAAGAAGGCGGGCTGTCACGCGACGTTCATGCCCAAGCCGCTCTTCGGGGAGAACGGGTCGGGCATGCACACGCACCAGTCGCTCTTCGCCGAGGGGTCGAACGCGTTCTTCGACCCGGACGACGAGTGGCACCTCTCCGACGTGGGCAAGGCGTTCATCGCCGGGCAGCTCCACCACGCGCGCGAGATCTCGGCCGTCTTCGCCCAGTGGGTGAACTCGTACAAGCGCCTGGTGCCGGGCTTCGAGGCCCCGGTCTACGTCGCCTGGTCGCGGCGCAACCGCTCCGCCCTCATCCGCATCCCGCTCTACAAGCCCGGGAACGAGCAGGCGACACGGGCCGAGATCCGCTGCCCGGACCCCGCCTGCAACCCGTACCTGACGTTCGCGGCGCTCCTCCACGCCGGCCTCGAGGGGATCGAGCGGGGCTACGAGCTGCCGCCGCCGATGGAGCAGAACCTCTACAAGCTGAGGGCCGAGGAGCGCAAGGAGCGCGGCATCGTCGCTCTGCCCGAGACACTCGGCGAGGCGATCGACGAGCTCGCCGGCTCGGAGCTGGCGCGGAAGGCGCTCGGCGACCACGTCTTCGACAACTACGTGAAGCTGAAGCGGGCGGAGTGGGACGACTACCGCGTGCAGCTGACGCCGTGGGAGCTGGAGAAGTACCTACCGGTCTTGTAGGACCAGCCTCGGAGGCGTAATATGGAGGGTGGTGTCGCCGCTTCTCCTAGAAGCGGGGGACTGACTGACGGCCGACTGCGAGCTGCTTACCGAGCAGCTCGTGGTCGTTAATGAGCCCTGAGGCTACGCCGCGGCCGCGATGCTCTCGACGGCCATGGCGAGCGCGCGCTCGAGCTCGGCGAGTCCGAACGGCTTGACCAGGTAGGCGTGCGGCCGGAGTTGCCTTGCGCGCTCGGAGTCCGGATAGATGCTGGTGCAGACGATCGGAAGCTCCTCGCGCCGGAGCCTGAGGGCTTCGGCCGCCGAGAGAGCGCCCGGGTCGGCGGGCTCGAGGAGGAGGACGTCGACGTCGCCCTCCGGGAGCACGTCGCCCCTCCGGCCGGCCGGGTAGACGGGCTCGTGGCCGAGGCGCTCGACGACGTGCCCCAGGAGCGCGCGCACCTCGGCGTGCCGTTCGATGACCAGGATCCTCACGGTCTCACCATCGACTTCCCGCGCGCGGATTTCGGCGGGATCTGGTAAGGAAGCGGTATGAAGCGCGCGCACGTGCTCGTCGTCGACGACGACGCCGACATCCGCGGGCTCGTCCGCGAGCTGCTCGAGCGCCAGGGCTACGGCGTCTCGGAGGCCGCGAACGGTCGCGAGGCACTACGGTCGCTCTACTCCACTCCTCCGGACGTCGTCCTCCTCGACGTGTCGATGCCGGAGCTGGACGGCTGGCAGACGCTCGAGCGGATCCGTGATCTCTCCGACGTGCCCGTGGCGATGCTGACCGCCCGCACGGCAGAGCTCGAGAAGGTGCGGGGCCTCAAGGCGGGCGCCGACGACTACATCACGAAGCCCTTCGGGAGGCAGGAGCTGCTCGCACGCGTCGAGGCGATGCTCCGCCGGGCCGGCCCCCGACAGGAGAGTCGGCAGACGTACGCTGACGCTCTTCTCAACGTCGACTTCGCCCAGCGGAGCGTCTCGGTGAGTGGGAACGAGGTGGCGCTCACCCCGCTCGAGTTCCGCCTCCTCGCCGCCTTCGTGCGCCACCCGGGCCAGCTTCTCTCCCACGACCAGGTCCTCGAGCTCGTGTGGGGCGACTCGTTCTCTGCGTCTCGCGACCAGGTGAAGCTCTACGTCGGGTACCTTCGCCGCAAGCTCGAGGGCGCGGGCGCCGACACGTCCGTGATCGAGACGGTGCGTGGCTTCGGGTACCGCTACCGGCCGAGCGCCGCCTGAACGCGCTCGCCGAGCGCCTGCGGGCTGAAGGGCTTCGTGACGTAGTCGTCGGCGCCGGCCTCGAACCCGCGCTCGACGTCGGGCTCCTGGACGCGGGCGGTGAGCAGGATGATCGGGATCGTCGTCGTGGGGCCGTGCTCGCGCAGGCGGCGGGTCACCTCGTACCCGTCCAGCCTCGGCATCATCACGTCGAGCAGGGCGAGGTCGGGGGTGCGCGCGAGCGCGAGGTCGAGCGCCGTCTCCCCGTCGGGGGCGGAGAGCACCTCGTACCCGTCTCGCTCGAGGCGGAAGCGGACGAGCGCGAGGATGTCCGGGTCGTCGTCCGCCACGAGGACGAGCGGGCGCATGCTCTCAGGAGCGGGCCGAAGGCGAGCGACGCTCAGAGGGCCACCTCCGTCTGCTCCGGAAGCTCCGCGTGCCGGTGGAGCGGGAGCGCGACGCGGAAGGTCGTGCCCGAGCCCTCCTCGCTGGCGACCGTGATCCGGCCGGCGTGGGCATCGACGATCGCCTTCGAGATCGCCAGTCCGAGCCCGGTTCCCTGGATCGCCTGCTCGGCCGCGGTCGAGGTGCGGAAGAAGCGCTGGAAGAGGAACTCCTGCTCGCCGGCCGGAATCCCCATGCCGCTGTCGCGCACCTCGAGGATCGCCTGGTTTCTGAGCGCGCGCACGCGGACGTCCACGCGACCGGCCTCCGGCGTGAACTTGATCGCGTTCGAGACGAGGTTGTCGAGGAGCTGTGCGATCCGAGCCCGGTCGCCGGCGATCAGGGGGACGGGGCCCGTTGCGAGCGTGAGCGTGATCCCCTTGGCCTCGGCCTGGGGCCTGGCCGTCTCCACGCTCTCCGAGGCGACCGAGCCGAGATCGAGGGCGCCGACGTCGAGAACGAGCTTGCCGGCCTCGACCTGAGCGAGGAAGAGGAGGTCGCCGACGAGGTGAAGGAGTCGGTGCGAGTTTCGCTCGACGACTCCGAGGAACTGACGCTGGTCGTCGGTCAGCTCTCCCGCCTCGCCGTCGAGCAGGAGCTCCGTGTAGCCGCGGATCGAGGTGAGCGGCGTGCGGAGCTCATGCGAGACGAGCGCGATGAACTCGTCCTTCAGCCGGTCGAGCTCCCGCAGGCGCTCGTTCTGGGTCGCGAGGTCGCGCTGGGCTGCCTCGGCCGCGGTGCGCGCCTCCTTCTCGGCCGCCAGCAGTCGCTCGCGGTCGGCCTCGGCCTGGATCCGGTGCGTGACATCGCGGTCGGTCCCTCGCCAGCCGACCAGCTCGCCGGCGGCGTCGAGGACGGGCGTCGCCGTGCTCTCGAGGTGGCGGACGCTGCCGTCCTGGTGGAGGCAGCGGACGACGACTCCGGACCAGCCCTCCGTTCCCTGCGCGTGCGCGGATGTCGCGAGGGCGACCTCCTCGCGGTCCTCCTCGACGATGAGCTCGTACCAGGTCCGGCCGACGACCTCCTCCGGCCGGTAGCCGAGGATGCGCTCGACGGCCGGATTCGAATACGTGTGCAGGCAGTCCACGTCCATCGCCCACACCCACTCCTCGGTCGTCTCGACGAACGAGCGGAACTTCGCCTCGCTCTCGCGAATGGCCGCCTCGGCGCGCTTCCTCTCGGTGACGTCCTGGCCGATCGCCGAGACGCCGACGACCGTGCCGGACGAGTCCCGGATCGGCGAATAGGTAAAGGCGACGTGGACGAGCCCTCCACCCTCGCGGGAGCGGACCGTCTCGAGGTACGCGACACGGTCCTCCTCGACGACCTGGCGCAGGATCTCCAGGGCCTCCTCCTGACGCTCGGGCGGCATCAGGAGCGTGATCGGCTTCCCGGCGACCTCCTCGGCCGAGTAGCCGAACATCCGCTCGGCCCCAGCGTTCCAGCTCGTGAAGCAGAGGTCGAGCGCGGCGCTCGTGATGGCGTCGTTCGACGACTCCACGATCGACGCGAGACGCGCGCGCTCCTCCTCCCTCGCGCGGCGCTCGGTGATGTCGAAGATGGCGCCGTCGAGGTACGTGATCTGGTTCGACCGTGTTGCCTGAAGGCCGCGCTCGAGCACCCAGCACACGTCGCCGTCGCGACGGATGACTCGGTACTCGAGCGAATAGCCCCGCTTCTCGCGCAGGGCCTGCCCGACCTCGGCCTGGACGCGCTCGGCGTCCTCGGGATGGATGATGCTCGCAAAGCTCCGCACCCGGTTGTCCATGAAGTCGCTTGCCGGCCAGCCCGAGATGCTCTCGATCGCGTCGCTGATGAACTCCATCGTCCAGTCCTCGTCCACGGCGCAGCGGAAGATAGCCCCGGGGACGTTCGAGACGAGCGAGCGGAAGCGCTCCTCGCTCGCGCGCGCGGCTGAGTAGAGCCGGGCGCTCTCCAGGGCGAGCGAGGCGAGGTGGGCGAAGCGCGAGAGGACGGCGATCTCCGGCGCGTCGAACGTGCGGCCGGGTGCCGCGTGCGCGAGGCCGAGCACGCCGACGACCTCGGTGCGCGAGCGCAGCGGCACGCCCACGACCGCGTGAAACGGGGCGCTCTCGAAGCCGGGAAGGCGTCCTTCCCAGGCGTGGTAGTCGTCGACGGCCAGAGGCTGGGCCGACTCCCAAACTCGCCCGGCGAGGCCTTCGCCCTTGCGGATGCGACGGCCGACGTTGCCGGCGAAGGCTCCGGTGCCGAGAGCAACGCGGAGCTCCTCGCCCTCCCTGAGGTAGACGTACGTGTCCTGCGTCCCGACGAGCTCGCCGGCCTGCACGGCGATCCGCTCGAGGAGCTTCTGCGCGTCGAGCTCGTCGATCAGAAGGAGCGCCGTCTCGTGGAGCGCTCCCAGCTCGGCGTGCCGGCGCTCGAGCTCCTCGGCGGCCGCCTTCTGGGGCGTGACGTCGACGAGGAAGCCCTGCGCGTGCATGGGTCGCCCGGACTGGTCCTTGGCGATCGTGACCTCGTCGTGCACCCAGACCGCCCGCCCGTCCTTCGCCAGCATCCGGTACCTGATCGCGAAGGACTCGCCCGATGCGTACGCCTCCCGGTGCGCGGCGATCGTCCGCGCCCGGTCCTCGGGGTGGAGGATCCTGACGAAGAACTCGGGGTCGCTCATGCACTCGAGCGCCGTGTAGCCGATCATCTCCTCGATCTGCGGGCTCATGTAGATGCACGAGCTCGTCTCGTCGAGGCGGGTGATGTACATGACGAGCGGCAGTTGCTCGACGAGGCTCCGGTAGTTGCGCTCGGCGTGGCTCAGGCGCACCTCCGCCCTACGCCGCTCGTCGAGCGCCTGCGCGAGGGCGGACGCGTGCTCCTCCAGCCCCTTGTGGCGGTTCTCCAACGCCCGCGTCACCTGCCGGAGGATCGGGAAGAGGGCGGCGTAGAGCAGGAGAAGAGCGAGGCCGAGAGCCACCGCGATCGGCGTGACGGTCTCGTGGATCTCGGCGGCGACCGGCGCGTAGGCCTCGTAGACCTCGAGGACGCCTGCCGGGCGGGTCGACTCGCCGACGAGCACAGGGACGTAGGACTCGATTGCCTTGACGTCCTCGCCGCTCCCTCCCTCTGCGTTGAGCGTCGTCACGTGCTGCACCGTCCCCCCGGCCAGGGCACCGTCGATCTCCGAGGCGTCGTCGAGGCGCTCGCCGATGATCGCGTGGTCGTTCGAGTAGGTGACGACGCGGCCCCGGCTCCAGAGCTTGATCCGGATGAGGCTTCCGAGGAGCTCCCCCTCGACGGCCGCGTCCAGCTCAGCCTGACGCTCCGGGGTCACCGGCCCGGCGAAGTCCGAGTCCCGGAGCGTGGGCGCGATCCGGGTCGCAACGCTCGTCGCGTGCATGGCGACGTCCTGCCGGGCGCGCTCCTCGGCCTCCTTGCGGACGACCCAGAAGATGGCGACCCAGGCGAGCACGAGCGCGATCGCGCTGTAGATCGCAAAGCGCAGGACGAGGCGCGGTGGCCTCGCCGCAGCCGGAGGCGAGACGGTCACGAAATTCGTTATCGGTGCGGCCAAACCCTTGCTTGAATGTCAGACATGGACACGTCCGCGCGCCATCTGCGCCTCCTGACGGAGACGATCGCCGCGGTCAACTCGACGCTCGACTTGGACGAGGTCTTCGAGCTGATCGCCCGGAAGGTCGCCGGGGCGCTCGAGACGGACGCGTGCTTCGTCTATCTCTACGACGAGGCGGCCGACGAGCTCGTCCTCCGCGCATCGTTCGGGACCCGGGTCGAGGACATGACGCGCGTCCCGAAGATGCGCCCGGGGGAGGGGATCACGGGAACGGCGGCGGCCGAGCGCGCGCCGGTGATGATCCCGCGCGAAGCGCACCTGGACGCCCGTTTCAAGCGCTTCCCGAACCTGCCGGAGGAGCACTACCAGTCGATCCTGGCCGTCCCGATCCTCGCCCGCGACCGGCTCGAGGGCGCCCTGAACGTCCGCACGGAGTCTCCGCGTGAGTTCAGCCGTGACGAGATCGACCTCCTGATGGCGATCGCGGGCCAAGTCGCGCAGGCGATCGAGAACGCCAAGCTCTACGACCACGCGCAGCGCCGCGTCGCCGAGCTGGAGGCGCTCGCCGCGATCTCAGAGGCCGTCTCGGAGTCGCTCTACCTCGAGGAGTCGCTCGAGGCCATCGTCAAGACGACGATGGACGCCGTCGACGCAACCGGAGCGGCGCTCGTCCTCCAGGACGGCACGATTGCCTGGCCGGAGGGGAGGCCGGGCGCACACGCGGTCCGCTTCCCCCTCCGCTGGAAAGGGCGGGAGGTCGGCGAGCTCGTGTGCGACCGTGACACTCCCTTCACGGAGGAGGAGCGGCGCCTGCTGGCCTCGATCGCGCGCCAGGCGGCCGTCGCCTTCGAGCACGGGCGGGCCGTCCTGCGCGGCGTGCTCGCCCAGGAGATCCACCACCGCGTCAAGAACAACCTCCAGACGGTCGCGTCGCTGCTTCGCCTCCAGGCTGCGAGCGCGGACCGGATCGACCCGCGGAAGGTTCTCGGCGACTCGGTCAACCGCATCCTCGCAATCGCCGCCGTCCACGAGGTGCTCACCGAGCGCCGCGACGACGACGTCGACCTCGGCGAGCTCGTGGAGCGCCTGCGCGCCATGCTCGTCCAGGGGCTCGGGGCTGGAAAGCAGGTCAGCTCGCGCCTCGAGCCCGTCTCCCTCCACGGCGAGCGGGCGACGGCGCTCGCGCTCGTCTTCTGCGAGCTCCTCGGCAACGCGCTCGAGCACGGCGGCGACGAGGTGAGGGTGGAACTCGCGCGGGCGAACGGCCGCGTCCTCCTGACCGTGGCCGACAACGGCTCATGGAGCGAGGCGGCCCACGAGGGCACCGGCCTCTCAATCGTGCGCGCGCTCGTGCGGGACGAGCTCGACGGCGAGCTCGTCCTCGTCTCGGACGGCGGCCTTCGGGCCGAGGTGGCCTTCTTCGCCTCGTGATGGGCGCCCTCACCTCTTACGCGCGCGTGTGTGGGAGACCCACCTCCCCGTCCCACGGCGCGAGCCTAGCGCCGAAAGGCGCGCGCGTGGCGCGGCGGATCGTGCCGAGTTCGTGCCGGCGGCCTCCTTCGAGGCGCCTTCCGTGAGGATCCTGGTCGCCGAGGACGAGACGATCATCCGCCTCGACCTGAAGGAGATCCTCGAGCGCGCAGGGTTCGAGGTCTGCGCCGAGGCGCGCGACGGCGACGAGGCCGTCGCGCTGGCTGCCCGCGAGAAGCCGGACCTCGCCATCCTCGACGTGAAGATGCGGGGCCTCGACGGGATCGAGGCGGCCCGGCGCATCCTCGGCGAGCGCCCGATCCCGATCGTCATCCTCACCGCCTACGGCCAGGACGAGCTCGTCTCCCGCGCGGTCGAGGCGGGGGTCTTCGGCTACCTCGTGAAGCCCTTCAAGGAGGCCGACCTCCTGCCGGCGATCCACGCCGCAAGGGCGCGGCACACCGAGTTGCAAGCTCTGCGTGAAGAGGCGGAGTCGCTCGCCGAGGCACTCGCCATGCGTAAGGTCGTCGAGCGGGCCAAAGGTCTCCTGATGGCCCGCGACGGCCTCACCGAAGAGGAGGCGTTCGCGCGCCTTCGGCGTGCGAGCCAGGTCTCCGGCCGGCCGATGCGGGTCGTCGCGGAGGCCCTCATCGCCACGTACGGGGAGAACTAGCGGCCTACGGCCAGGCCGTCCGCTCGGGGTGGAGGTCGAGCGGGCCCCCGTCGTGGCACTCGCTCGTTCGGTACTCGGGCGGCAGCGCCGGTTGCACGTCCCCGAAGACGAAGGCGGCGACGGCCCGCGCGTCTTCCGGGCTCGCGCCCAGGCGGAGCGCGGTGTCGGCGTTGGTCTGGAGCGCGTAGCACTGAGTCACGGCCTCGTCTCGCTCGCCCGCCAGGTGCCACGCCTCATGGGAGAGCACGTTGACCGCAACGGCGGCCTCCCTGACCTCCTCCGGGCAGTCGCCGGCGCTCGCCAGGCAGCCGAGCCCGGCGATCTCGCCGTGGAGGATGCTTCGCAGCCGTGAGCACGTGCCGCTCGAGAGCTTCGCCTCGTCGGCCGGGCGTCCGTGGGGAGAGAACTCCACTGACCCGTCCTGGGCCGAGACCTTCGTCAGAGTCGCAAGCGTGCCGGGACAGGCGATCGTCACGTCCCGGCCGGCGATCACGGCGGCGATCTCCGCCAGCTCGCCTTCGTCCGCCTCGAGAGCCCGGTGCGGGCCGGCATAGAAGCCGAGCGCGCCGAGGGCAAGGACGCAAGCGAGGAGGCGGGCCGCCGTCACCCCAAGGAGGTCGGCAGCCCGCCGATCGCCCTTGAGGCGGGCGACTCACTGGGAGGGGCCGGCGACCTCCTCGAGCAGCGTCTCCCAGCGGGCGAGGAGGGCCTGCAGCTCTCGGCGGGCGCGGGCGTGCGCGCCGAGAGCCTCGGCGTCGGACCAGTCGGTCGCGAGCCTCTCCTCGAGCTCCCCGACCTCGCGCTCCTTCCGCTCGATGTCCGCCTCGATCTCGGCCAGCGGGTCGGGGCCGGTCCTGGGCTTCGCAACCGCCCGCGGCCTCGCCTCCTTGCGCAGAGGCTCCTGCTTCGGCTCCGCGCGCTCCTCGCGCGCGCGGACGAGGTCGGCCCAGCCGCCTTCGTAGACCCGGATCGTCCCGCCCTCGATCGCCGCCGTTCGCTGCGCGACAGCGTCCAGGAGCGCGCGGTCGTGCGAGACGAGCAGGATCGTCCCCGGGAACACCTCCAGCGCGGCCTCGAGCGTCTCGCGCGAGTCGAGGTCGAGGTGGTTCGTCGGCTCGTCGAGGACGAGGAAGTTGGCGCCCGAGGCGACCAAGACGGCGAGCCCGAGCCGCCGCCGCTCTCCGCCCGACAGGTCCCGCACCTGCTTCATGTGCGCCTCCCAGCCCGAGAAGAGGAAGCGGCCGAGCAGCGTCTGTGCCTGCGGGCGGGTGAGGCCGGTCATCGCCTGGACGCAGTCGAGGACGCTGCCGCGCTCGTCGAGCTCGAGCCCGTGCTGGGAGAAGTAGCCGACCTCGACGCCGTAACCAAGCTTGAAGTCGCCAGCGACGGCTTGCTTGAGGAGAGTCGTCTTACCGCTTCCGTTCGGGCCCACGAGCGCGATGTGGTCGCCTCGCTCCAGGGCGAAGGTCACGTCGCTGAGGAGGACGCGCCCGCCGACTCCGACCTCTTCGCCCTCGAGGACGAGCACGTCTCGGCCGCTCCGCTTCGGCTCTCCGAACTCGAAGCCGAGCGAGCGGGTGCGGCGCGTGAGGAGGGCGGCCTCGCCGGCGGCCTCTGACCGCTCCTTCTCGAGACGTCCGATCTGGGTCAGCTTCGCCTGCGCCTGCTTCGCCTTCGACTTCTTGTACCGGAACCGTGCCACGAAACGCTCGAGGCGCGCGATGTCGACGGCGACGCGGTCGGCGGTCTTCTGCGCGTGGAGCGCTCGCTGGGCCTTCTCCAGCCGCCAGACGTGCCACGGACCGGGGAAGTACGTCGCGCGGCCGGTCTCCAGTTCCAAGGTCGCCTTGGTGACCGCCTCCAGAAACCAGCGGTCATGGGCCACGATGATGCACGCCGCGTCGAGAGAGGAGAGCTCGCGCTCGAGCCACTCGAGGCTCGCCACGTCCAGATGGTTCGTGGGCTCGTCGAGGAGGAGCAGGTCGGGATCGCCGGCGAGCGTCCGTGCGAGCGAGGCGCGCGTGACCTCGCCGCCCGAGAACGTGCTCAGCTTCCTGTCCAGGTCGGCGTCGGCGAAGCCCAGCCCGCGTACGACCGCGCTGGCGTGGTCGCGCCAGGCGTAGCCGCCCGCGTGCTCGAGGCGCGCCTGCGCGGCCGCGTAGGCGGAGAGCGTGGCAGCGTCGTCGGCGCCCCCGGCCATCGCCTGCTCCAGGCGCGAGAGCTCGCGCTCCGTCGCCAGCAGGTCGGACGCGCCGGAGAGGACGTACTCGCGCAGGGTCAGGTCGCGGTCGACCGGCGGCCGCTGGTCGTGGAGCGCAACGCGCGTCCCCTTCTGGAGCACGAGCTCGCCGCCGTCGACGGACGTCTCGCCGGTGAGCATGCGCAGGAGCGTCGTCTTGCCGGCGCCGTTGGGGCCCGCCAGCGCGAGCCGGTCACGCCGGTCGAGCATGAAGGAGACGCCGTCGAAGAGCGGATCGCCGGCGAACTCCTTGCGGAGGTTGGATGCGATCACCACGGCCATGCAACGTATGGTCGCACGTCCGCCGTGCTCTATCGGTTCCTGGTGATTCAATAGAGAAATGGCGATCACGCTCACGCAGCTCCGAGCCTTCCTCGCCGTCACGCGCGCCGGAGGCGTGCACGAGGCCGCTCGCCACCTCTACGTCAGCCAGCCCTCGGTCTCCGCGGCCCTGGCCGCGCTCCAGCGGGAGCTAGGTGTCGCCCTCGTCGAGCGGCGGGGTCGGGGCATTCGCCTCACCGCAGCAGGCCAGTCCTTCGCTCCCTACGCAGCCGAGGTCCTGGGGCTGCTCGACCAGGGGCGACAGGCGGCGCACGAGGCCGAGCGGCCCCAGCTGGCGCGGATCCGAGTCGTCGCCGTCAACACCGCGGGCGAGTACCTGATGCCACCGATCCTCCAGGCCTACCGGCAGCAGGAGCCCCGGGCGGAGGTCCTGCTCGAGATCGTCAACCGCCGCGCCATGCTCGAACGCGTGGAGTCCCGCCAGGCAGACCTCGGCGTCGGCGGCCGTCCCTTCGGGCGGAACCTCGTCGGCCGCCCGTTCCTCGAGAACGAGCTGGTCGTCGTCGGCCGCGCTCCGGTGGACGACCTCGCGGAGGCGACCTGGCTCCTGCGCGAGGAGGGGTCGGGTACCCGCGCCGCGACCGAGGCCTTCCTCGAGGAGGAGGGGATTGCGCCTGCCGAGACGCTGACGCTCGGCTCCAACGGCGCCGTCAAGCAGGCGCTGGCCATCGGGCTCGGCGTCACGCTCGTCTCCCGCCACGCCGTTGCCCGCGAGCTCGCCGGCGGCCAGCTCGTGGAGATCCCCGCGCCGGGGACGCCGGTCGTCCGCCCGTGGTGCACGCACGTGCGTCGAGGCGTCGAGCCACGGCCGGCGGTGCAGCGGTTCCTCGACTTCGTGCACTCCTCCGCCGCCCGCCAGGCTATAGAACAAGCTCTATCAATCTGAGCGAGATTTGTCTTTGACCCTCTCAGTCGCAGCTGCGAGAGTTCGGGCATGTTCGAGGCGGGCGTCAAGGCCTACCGGGAGACGTATTTCGAGCCGGGCTACGAGCCGGCCTCGACGGACGTCCTCGCCGCCTTCCGGATCACGCCACAGCCGGACGTCCCGATCGAGGAGGCGGCCGCCGCGGTCGCGGCCGAGTCGTCCACCGGGACGTGGACGAGCGTCTGGACCGACCACCTCACCACCCTCGAACGCTACAAGGCACGCGTCTACGCCCTCGAGGACGTGCCGGGCGACCCCGAGCAGGCGATCGCCTACGTCGCCTACCCGCTGGATCTCTTCGAGGAGGGCTCGGTCGTGTCGATGATGGCGTCGATCACGGGCAACGTCTTCGGCTTCAAGGCGCTCCGCGCGCTTCGGCTCGAGGACCTCCGCATCCCGGTCGCGTACGTGAAGACGTTCCCGGGCCCCCCGAGCGGCATCCAGGTCGAGCGCGACAAGCTCGGGAAGTACGGCCGGCCGCTCCTCGGCGCGACGCTGAAGCCGAAGCTCGGCCTGTCGGCAAAGAACTACGGCCGGGCCTGCTTCGAGCTCCTCCGTGGCGGCCTCGACTTCACGAAGGACGACGAGAACATCACCTCGCAGCCGTTCATGCGCTGGCGCGACCGCTACCTCTTCGTCATGGAGGCCGTGCGCAAGGCCGAGGAGGAGACCGGGGAGCGCAAGGGCCACTACCTGAACGTCACCGCGGCCGACTGCGAGCAGATGCTCGAGCGCGCCGAGTACGCGAAGGAGCTGGGCTCCCCCATCGTCATGCACGACTTCTTGGTCGGGGGGCTCGCCGCGCACACGACTCTCGCCAACTGGTGCCGCCGGAACGGCATGCTCCTGCACGTCCACCGGGCGCTCCACGCGGTCATCGACCGACAGAAGAACCACGGCATCCACTACCGCGTCCTTGCCAAGTGGCTCCGCCTCGCGGGGGGCGACCACCTGCACTCGGGGACGGTCGTGGGGAAGCTCGAAGGCGACCGCGAGTCGACGATCGCCGTCGTCGACCTCATGCGCGAGCGCCACGTTCCTGCCGACAAGCGGCGGGGGCTCTACTTCGAGCAGGACTGGGCGGGGCTTCCCGGCGTCTTCCCGGCCGCCTCGGGAGGGATCCACGTCTGGCATATGCCCGCGCTCGTGGAGATCTTCGGCGACGACGCCGTCCTCCAGTTCGGAGGCGGCTCGGCCGGCCACCCCTGGGGCAGCCGGGCGGGAGCGCACGCGAACCGCGTCGCCCTCGAGGCGTGCGTCCAGGCCCGCAACGAGGGTCGCGACCTCGCAGCCGAGGGCGCGGACATCCTCCGGCGGGCGGCGCAGGCGGCGCCCGAGCTCGCGGCCGCGCTCGACACCTGGCGGGAGATCACCTTCGACTTTCCCACCGTGGACACCCTCGATCCTGCGGCGGCATGATGCGGCTGGAGACGTTCAGCTACCTCCCCGAGCTGAGCGAGCAGGAGGTCGCAGCCCAGGTGCGCTCGATCCTCGAGCGGGGGTTGGTCGTCGGGATCGAGCACACCGAGCAGCCGGATCCCTACGACCACTACTGGACGCTCTGGAAGCTTCCGCTCTTCGGCGTGCGAGACCCCGAGATCGTCCTCGACGCGCTCGAAGCGTGCCGCGCGGCGAACCCGAACGCGTACGTGCGAGTGAACGGGTACGACTCACTCCGCCAAGGGCAGGTTGTCGCCTTCGTCGCCGCCAGGCCTGAGAGGGACGCCTGATGCCCCGGCCGGTCATGATCGGCATCGTCGGCGACTCGGGCAGCGGGAAGACGACGATCACGCGCGGGCTCGTCCGCGTGCTCGGCGACGAGCAGGTGAGTCACTTCTGCGCAGACGACTACCATCGCTTCGACCGGCGCCAGCGAGCGGAGCGGGACCTGACACCGCTCCATCCGGACTGCAACTTCCTTGACATCCTGGGACAGGATCTCGGCCACCTGCGCGCGAACGAGCCCGTCCTCAAGCCTGTCTACCAGCACACCGACGGGACGTTCGGCGCGCCCGACTACTTCGAGCCGGGCCGCTTCGTGGTCACCGAGGGCCTCCTCGCCTTGTACACCCCCGCCCTCCGGGAGATGTTCGACGTCCGGGTCTACCTCGATCCGCCCGAGGAGCTGCGCAGGCGCTGGAAGGTGGCCCGCGACTGCTCGCGGCGCGGCTACACGACCGACCAGGTTCTCGCGGAGCTCGACCGGCGCGAGCCCGACTCCGAAGAGTTCATCCGTCCCCAGCGCCACCATGCCGACGTCGTCGTCTCCTTCCGCCCTGGCGCCTCGGACGAGCAGAATCTGCTCGACGCCCATCTGATCCTGCGCGACACGCTCCCCTTTCCCGACCTCTCCGCCATCGCTGCCGAGCACGAGCAGGGCGGGGTCGAGCTCGCCGAGCGGCCGGGCGAGAAGGAGCTCTGCGTCCCGGGGACGATCGGCGCGGCGCGTGCGGCCGAGATCGAGGAAGCGATCTGGGGGCGAATGCACTTCGCGAGCCACCTGCGCCAGCAGCGTCTCGGCGAGTTCACGGTCGGAACCGACCTGCACCGCTCGGAGGCCCTCGCGCTGACGCAGCTGCTCATCCTCTATCACGTCGTCACGGCGCGCGCCGTCGTCGCCCTCGGCGGGGAGAGCGCCCGGCCCGGGGTCGAGGCTCGGACAACGCCCAGGCTCGAGCAGGTCACGCCGGCGTAGTCCCGAGGCTCCCTGGGTAGGATGGCCGGCATGACTGACCACGAGCGCTGGCGGGAGCTCGGGCAGCAGCTGCGGGTCGACTCTGTCCGCGCCGCCGCGGTCACGAAGTCGGGCCACCCGACGTCCTCGATGTCGGCGGCCGACCTCATGGCCGTCCTCCTCGCCAAGTACCTCCGCTACGACTTCGCGGATCCCGGGAACCCGAGCAACGACCATCTCGTCTTCTCGAAGGGCCACGCCTCGCCGCTCCTCTACTCGCTCTACAAGGCCGCAGGCGCGATCGACGACGAGGAGCTCCTCACCTTCCGGAAGTTCGGCAGCCGCCTCGAGGGCCATCCCACTCCGATCCTCCCCTGGGTCGACGTCGCCACTGGCTCGCTCGGCCAGGGCCTGCCCATCGCCGTCGGGATCGCGCTCGCGGGCAAGCGGCTCGATCGCTTGCCGTACCGCGTCTGGGCGCTCTGCGGCGACAGCGAGATGGCCGAGGGGTCGATGTGGGAGGCGTTCGAGCACGCGGCCCACGAGCGGCTCGACAACCTGACCGCGATCGTCGACGTCAACCGGCTCGGGCAGCGAGGCGAGACCATGCACGGCTGGGATCTCGACTCCTACATCCGCCGGGCGGAGGCCTGCGGCTGGCACGCGATCGCGGTCGACGGCCACGACGTCGCGGCGATCGACGAGGCCTACGCCGAGGCGCTCGGCGTCGAGGGCCGCCCGGCCGTGGTCGTCGCGAGGACGCTCAAGGGGAAGGGAGTCGCCGCCGTCGAGAACAAGGAGGGCATGCACGGGAAGGCGCTCGACGACCCCGAGGCCGCGATCGAGGAGCTGGGCGGCCGGCGCGACCTGGGGATCGAGGTCGCCGTTCGCGAGCGCTCCGAGCCGCACGTCTTCGAGACGCGGCCGCTCGACCTCCCGCGCTACGAGCTGGGCGAGGAGGTAGCCACGCGCAAGGCCTACGGCGACGCGCTGGCCGCGGTCGGCGCGGCGGACGGCAAGGTCGTCGCCCTCGACGGCGAGGTCTCGAACTCGACCTATGCCGAGATCTTCGCCGCCGCCCACCCGGATCGCTACTTCGAGATGTTCATTGCCGAGCAGCAGCTGGTCGCCGCCGCGGTCGGCATGCAGGTCCGCGGCTGGAAGCCGTTCGCCTCCACGTTCGCCGCCTTCCTCACGCGGGCCTACGACTTCGTCCGCATGGCGGCCGTGAGCCGGGCGACGATCTCGCTCTGCGGCTCGCACGCGGGGGTCTCCATCGGCGAGGACGGGCCCTCCCAGATGGCGCTCGAGGACCTCGCCATGATGCGCGCGGTCGGCGACAGCACAGTTCTCTACCCGTGCGACGGGAACCAGACGGCCAAGCTCGTGGCCGCGATGGCGGAGCTGCCCGGGATCAGCTACCTGCGAACAACGCGGGCGGCGACCCCGGTCGTCTACCAGGCGGACGAGGACTTCCCCGTCGGCGGGAGCCGCGTTCTGCGCTCAGCGGACGAGGACGACGTCACGATCGTCGCCGCCGGCATCACGGTGCCCGAGTCGCTCGCGGCGGCCGACGCGCTCGCGGCGGACGGGATCGCGGCACGCGTCATCGACTGCTACTCCGTGAAGCCGATCGACGCGGGCACGCTGCGGGCTGCGGCCGAGGCGACCGGCGCGATCGTGACGGTCGAGGACCACTGGCCCGAGGGCGGTCTGGGCGAGGCAGTGCTCGCGGCGCTCGCCGACGCTGAGGAGCGCCCGCGGGTCGCCGTGCTCGCCGTCACGGGCATGCCCGGCTCGGGCAAGCCCGCCGAGCTTCTCGCCGCCGCCGGGATCGACGCCGAGCACATCGCCGGCGCCGTGCGCCGGTTGGTGGGCGCCGGCGCGCTACGGTAACGAGTGGAAACACCGCCGACCGGGAAGGACGGCCGCATGCCTAACTCGCGACTTCACCAGCTTTCCGCGCTGGGACAGAGCGTCTGGATCGACTCGCTCTCGCGCGACATGCTCCGCTCCGGCGAGCTCGCGCGTCTCATGGAGGAGGACGCCGTCGTCGGCGTCACCTCGAACCCGACCATCTTCCAGAAGGCGCTCGCCGCTGGCGACGCCTACGACGACCAGCTCCGGGAGGCCCTCGAGGAGGAGCGCGACCCTAAGGAGCTCTTCATCCGGCTCGCGGCGACCGACGTCGCCGCCGCGTGCGACCTCCTTCGCCCCGTCTGGGACGAGGGAGGCGGGCGCGACGGCTACGTCTCGCTCGAGGTCGACCCGACCCTCGCGTACGAGACGGAGGCGACGATTGCCGAGGCGACGCGCCTGCACGAGCTCGTCGAGCGGCCGAACCTCTTCGTGAAGATCCCGGCGACGGAGCCGGGCCTGCCCGCGATCGAGGAGATGATCGCGCGGGGCCGCTCGATCAACGTCACGCTCATCTTCTCGCTCGAGCGGTACGTCGAGGTGGCCGAGGCCTACATCCGCGGTCTCGAGCGGCTCGTCGCCGTCGGCGGGGATCCCTCGACGATCGCTTCGGTGGCGAGCTTCTTCGTCTCGCGCGTCGACACGGAGGCCGATCGCCGGCTCGACGAGATCCGCGGCCCCGGCGACCTCAGGGGCAGGCTCGCCGTCGCGAACGCGAAGCTCGCCTACCGGCGCTACAAGGAGCTCTTCTCCGGAGAGCGGTGGCAGGCCCTCTCGGCGAAGGGCGCGACGCCGCAGCGGTGCCTCTGGGCGTCGACGTCCACCAAGAATCCCGACTACTCCGACGTCCTCTACGTCGAGACCCTGATCGGCCGGGAGACCGTGAACACGATGCCGGAAGAGACGATCCGCTCCTTCCAGGATCACGGCCGCGTCGCCCTCACGCTCGAGGAGGGGATCGACGAGGCGAGAGAGGTCTTCGAGCGGCTCGCCGCGGCGGGCGTCGACTACGACGACGTCACCGCCACGCTCGAACGTGAGGGCGTCGAGAAGTTCGCAGACTCGTTCGCCGAGCTCCGCGAAGGCATCCGCGCCAAGTCCGGCGAGCTCGTCGCCACGTAATTCGTGCGCGTCGAGACCGCCGAGCTCGTCGAGCGGATCTGGGCGCGGGACGCGTCTCTCTGGACGGGGGCCGACGAGGACCGCTGGCTCGGCTGGCTGGACGAGCCGATGCGGATGCTCGAGCGCGTGCCCGACCTGCTCGAGCTCGCGGAGCGGACGGCCGACCTCGACGTCGTCCTCCTCGGCATGGGAGGCTCGAGCCTAGCGCCGGAGGTGCTCCGGCGCACAAGCGGCACCGAGCGCTTCCAGGTCCTCGACACGACCCACCCGGCGGCGGTGCGCCGGCTTGCGGACTCGCTCGACGTCGGCAGGACGCTGTTCGTCGTCGCCTCGAAGTCGGGGACGACGCTCGAGACGCGCTGCCAACTCGACTTCCTCTGGGAGCTGGCCGGCGGGCGAGGCGAGTCCTTCGTGGCGATCACCGATCCGGGCTCCGAGCTGGAGGCGCTCGGGCAGGAGCGCGGGTTCCGGCTGGTCGTCGCCGGCGAGCCGACGATCGGCGGCCGCTACTCGGCCCTCTCGGTCTTCGGGATGGTTCCCGCTGCCCTCATGGGCGCGGACGTGGAGGCTCTCGTCGAGGGTGCCGTGGACATGGTGACCCGGTGCCGCGCGGCCGACAGCCCGGGCGTCCAGCTCGGCCTCCGGCTCGGCGGCAGCTGGCTCGAAGGGCGCGACAAGGTCGTCTTCGAAAACCCGCACGGCCTCGGCCTCTGGCTCGAGCAGCTGCTCGCCGAGTCGACGGGGAAGAGCGGCAAGGGCCTCGTCCCGGCGCCCGAGAACGGGAAGGACGGCCCCGACCGCCAGGTCGCCGAGCTGCGGCTGGACGACGACGGCCTCGGTGCAGAGTTCTACCGCTGGGAGTTCGCCACCGCCGTCGCCGGCACGGTCCTGGAGATCAACCCGTTCGACCAGCCGAACGTCCAGGAGGCCAAGGACCGCACCACGAGAGTCCTTTCCGGACACGGCCGGGGTCTGACCCCGGACACGGCCGAAGAGGGCATGGAAGCAGTGGAGACGCTGCTCGCAGGCGCCCGTCCGGGCGACTACGTGGCGATCCAGGCGTTCGTCGACCCCGAGCGGGAGACGGAGCTCGCGCCGCTCGTCGAGCGCGCGCGCGCGACGGGCTGCGTCGTCACGGTCGGCCTCGGTCCCCGCTACCTGCACTCGACGGGCCAGCTCCACAAGGGCGGGCCGCCGACCGGGCGCTTCGTCCAGGTCGTGGACGACCCCGGCGAGGAGCTGCCGATCCCGGGCAGGCCGTTCGGCTTCCGCCGCCTGATCCACGCCCAGGCAGAGGGGGACCTGGCCTCGCTCGCAGAGCGCGGCCGGCCTATCGTTCGCGTCAGACTGGAGGACCTGTGAAGCTCGGGATGATCGGCCTCGGCCGCATGGGCGGCAACATGACGGAGCGCCTCCGTGGCGGCGGCCACGAGGTCGAGACGTACGCGCGGACCGCGCCCGACCGGACGGCCGATTCCCTCGTCGAGCTGGCCACGAAGCTCGAGCAGCCGCGCGTCGCCTGGCTCATGATCCCGGCCGGCGACCCGACCGAGCACGCGTTCCAGACGCTCCTGCCACTCCTCGAGGACGGGGACATCGTCGTCGACGGCGGCAACTCGAACTTCCGCGACTCGATGCGCCGTGCCGAGGAGGCGAAGGCGAAAGGCGTCTGCTTCCTCGACGCCGGCGTCTCCGGCGGGATCTGGGGCCTCAAGGAGGGCTACTGCATCATGGTCGGCGGGGACGAGTCGGGCTTCCGGACGGTCGAGCCGGCCGTCGCCACCCTTGCTCCGGAGGGCGGTTACGCCCACGTCGGCCCCGCCGGCGCCGGGCACTTCGTGAAGATGGTGCACAACGGGGTCGAGTACGGCCTCATGCAGGCCTACGCAGAGGGATTCGAGCTCTTGCGCGAGATCCCCGAGTTCGACCTCGACCTCCGGCAGATCGCCGCCCTCTGGCGGAACGGCTCCGTCGTTCGCAGCTGGCTCCTCGACCTTCTCCAGAGAGCGTTCGAGGCGGACCCTGACCTCGAGGCGATTCGCGGCGTCGTCGCCGACTCGGGCGAGGGCCGCTGGACCGTGCACGAGGCGATCGACGCCGCCGTCCCGTTGCCCGCCATCACGCTCGCCCTCTTCGCCCGCTTCTCCTCCCGCCAAGACGAGTCTTTCGCCGCCAAGGTGAACGCGGCCCTTCGTAACCAGTTCGGCGGCCACGCGGTCGAGGCGGCCGAGGCGAAGGCGGCCGAATGACCGAGGTCGTGACAGCCGAGAACCCGCTGCTCGAGGGCCTGCGGATGCGGAAGCCGCCCGAGCCCTTCGCGCTCTCGATCTTCGGCGCCTCCGGCGACCTGACGCAGCGGAAGCTCCTGCCGGCGCTCTACGCACTCGCGCTTCGGAGGCTCCTGCCGGAGCGGTTCGGCATCGTCGGCGTCTCGCGTACGGAGATGTCGACGGAGGAGTTCCGCGAGCGGATGCGGCAGGCGGTCGTCGAGCACGGGCGCGACGAGTTCCGCACTGACGTGTGGGAGGCGCTCGCGGAGAGCCTCAGCTACGTCGCCGCCGACTTCGGGATGGAGGGAGGCGAGGAGCCCCTGATCGCGTGTCTGGACGAGCTGGACGAGACGCGCGGGACGGCCGGCAACCGCGTCTACTACCTCGCCGTCCCGCCGAAGGCCTTCGCCCCCATCGTCACGGCGCTCGGCAGACGGCGCTCGGCGAAGGGCTGGACCCGCCTCATCGTCGAGAAGCCGTTCGGGCACGACCTCACGAGTGCGCGGGAGCTGAACGACCTCGTCCACGCCTACTTCCAGGAGGACGAGATCTTCCGCATCGACCACTACCTGGGCAAGGAGACCGTCCAGAACATGCTGGTCCTGCGGTTCGCCAACGGCATCTTCGAGCCGATCTGGAACCGGCAGTTCGTCGACCACGTGCAGATCACCGTCGCCGAGTCGCTCGGCATCGAGAGCCGCGCGGGCTTCTACGAGGAGGCGGGAGCGATTCGTGACGTCGTCCAGAACCACCTGCTCCAGCTCGTCGCTCTTACCGCGATGGAGCCGCCGATCGACTTCGAGGCCGAGGCGGTGCGAAACGAGAAGGTCAAGGTGCTGCGTGCACTGCACACACCTGGGGCCAAGCACGTCGTCCGCGGCCAGTACGGGCCGGGCTTCATCGAGGGCGAGGAGGTCGTCGGTTACCGGGAAGAGGCCGGCGTCACCGCCGATTCACAGACCGAGACCTACGTCGCCGCCAAGATCTGGGTCGACAACTGGCGCTGGGCCGACACGCCGTTCTACATCCGTACGGGAAAGCGCCTGCCGCGGCGGGAGACGACGATCGCGATCCAGTTCAAGCGTGCGCCGCATCCGCCCTTCGCGGTCGACTCGGAGGGCGGGCTGCGGCCGAACGTCCTTCTCATCCACATCCAGCCGGACGAGGGCGTCTCTCTTGCCGTCGGCGCCAAGGTGCCCGGACAGGGCCTCTCCATCCGCACGGTGCACATGGACTTCCTCTACGGCGGCGCCTTCCGCCTCGGGCTTCCCGAGGCCTACGAGCGACTGATCCTCGACTGCCTCAACGGCGACGCCACGCTCTTCACCCGCGCGGACGAGGTGGAGGAGCAGTGGGCGCTCGTGGACGCGATGGTGGCGCCCTGGCGGCGTGACCGCCCGCACTTCCCCAACCACGCCGCGGGCACGTGGGGGCCGCACGCCGCGGACGAGCTCCTCCACCGTGACGGCCGCTCCTGGCGGAGGCACTAGTGGTGCCCCTGATGCCGGCGACGACCGTGCGCGAGCTCGAGCGGGAGCTGGCGCAGCTTCGCGACGCCTCCACCGAGCCGGGCGCCGCCCCGCGCCTGCGGACGAGCGTGATGACGCACATCGCCTGGGTGCCCGAGCGCTGGGTCGAGGCGGCGACCGGCACGCTCGCAGGGCTCGCGGAGCGGCATCCGTCGCGCACGATCCTCCTCTTCCCGCGACCCGAGGACGACTCCGACGCCCTCGAGGGCGAGGTGGACTACCGCTGCTTTGTGCGGGGGGGCGAGGAGCGCGAGGTGTGCTCGGAGGTGATCTCGCTGCGGCTCTGCGGAGCTCGGGCGTCGGCGCCTGCCAGCGTCGTCATGCCGTTCCTGGTCTCCGATCTGCCCGTGTTCCTGCGCTGGCGCGGTCCGCTCCCGTTCGGCGCGCCCGAGCTCGAGCAGCTCGCCGGCGTGGCCGACCGGCTCGTGGTGGACTCGGGCGAGTGGCCGGAGCCACGGGCGGATCTGGCCTCTCTCCCCTCGCTCTTCGACCGCATCGCCGTCTCCGATATCGCGTGGGCGCGGACGCTGCCCTGGCGTGCGGCCGTCGCCGAGCTCTGGCCGGATGTGCGGGAGGCGTCCGCCGTCCGCGTGGCGGCGCCGGAGTCAGTGGCGCTGCTTCTCGGCGCCTGGCTCGAGACCCGCCTGGGGCGGAAAGTCCGGCTCGACCACGAGCCGGCCGGTGAGATCGAGCTCGTCGAGGTCGACGGCCGCGAGGCGCGTCCGACCCGGATCGAGCCGAAGACGTCGAGCGACCTCCTCTCGGACCAGCTCGAGCTCTTCGGCCGCGACCGCATCTACGAGGAGGCCGTACGGAGCTTCTCGTCGGAGCCGACCTAGCGATCCACGCTTCTGCGTGGATCGCGAACGAGTCGCAAAAGCACGAACCGTTCCGCATCGCGCTCGCGGGGGGATCGACCGTTCGACCGGTATACGAGGCTCTGTCGGAATTCCAGCTCAGCTGGAATTCCTGGCACGTCTGGTGGAGCGACGAGCGGCTCGTCCCGCCCGACCACCCCGACTCGAACGAGCGCATGGCCCGGGAGGCGCTCCTCTCCCACTTGCGGATCCCGGAGGAGCAGGTGCACCCGCTGCGCTCACTCGACGTCGTGCTGCCGGAGACCTTCGACCTCGTCCTCCTCGGCCTGGGCCCGGACGGACACACGGCGTCGCTCTATCCCGGCCACGACGACGAGCTGGCGGAGCCGGGGCCGCTCGTCCACGTGCCCGAGCCCGGTCTGCCGCCGCCGCATCCGCGGCTCTCGTTCTCCCTCGCCTACCTGAGCGCGCAGCCGCTCGCGGCGTTCCTCGTCGCCGGCGCCGAGAAGCGTGAGGCGCTCGCCCGCGTCCTGGCGGGGAACGAGTCGCTCCCCGCCGCGCGCGTCCGCGCACGGGAGATGTTCGTCCTCGCCGACGAAGCCGCCTTCCCCCAGCCCAAGTAACACTGTGTTACTTGGGGAGGGCTGACTCGACGGCCTCGCCGACGGCGAGGACGAGCGCGTCGTCTCCCGGACGCGCGGCGATCTGGAGTGAGGCCGGGAGGCCGTTCTCGGCCGGCCCGCACGGCAGCGCGAGCGCCGGCCAGCCGAGGCCGTTCAAGGGTCGCGTAAGCGAGATCATCCGCTCGCGCAGGGCGAGGTCGCCGATGCCCACCGGCGGAGCGACCATCGGCATCGTCGGCGTGAGGAGGACGTCGAAGCCGTCGAGCGCCTCGAGACTGCGCTCCCGATACGCCTCCCGCTCGGCCCGCGACGCCGCCACGTCCTCCGGCGCCACCGCGAACGCCCGCTCGAGCTTCCGGCGCACGTTCTCGCCGTAGAGATCGGCATGCTCTGCGAAGAGCTCGCGGTGGACGTCGGCCGCCTCGACCATGAACGCCGGGTCGAGCGCTCCGGAGAGCGCGAAGTCGATCCGCGTCAGGCGGGGGAAGAGCGCCGCGGCCTCCTCGACCCGCGCCCGCACGAGCGCGTCGGCGGACTCGGCCCAGGCGAGCGCGGCGCGCACGTCCCCGAGGTCGACGGGGCCCTCCGGCACGGCTTCCGGCGCGAACGCCCGCATCATCTCGACGCAACCGGAGACCGAGCGCGCCATCGGCCCGACCGTGTCGAAGCTCGGCGCGAGGGGGAAGACCCCGTCCGCGGCGACGAGCCCGTGCGTCGGCTTGAAGCCGACGACGCCGCAGCACGCTGCCGGAAGCCTGATCGAGCCCGCGCTGTCCGTCCCGAGCGCCGCCTCGCAGAGCCCGGCGGCAAGCGCCGCCGCCGAGCCGCCGCTCGACCCGCCCGGGATCCGCCCGGGGTCGAGCGGGTTGACGACCGCGCCGTAGTGAGGGTTGTCGGAGGTGATCCCGTAGGCGAACTCGTGGAGATTCGTCTTGCCGACGATCGCGTACCCGGCCTCCTCGAGCCGCGTCACGGAGCTCGCCGACCGCTCGGGGAGGTGGTCGCGAAAGATCGCCGAGCCATACGTCGTCACGAGTCCCGCCGTGTCGATCAGATCCTTGACGCCGAGCGCGATACCCTTCCTCGGCTTGGGCGGGAGCGCGAGGAACGCCCGGTAGGCGTCAGGAGAGCGCGTCGTAGATCACCGCGACGGCGACCGAGCCGGCGAGGAGTACGAGCACAATCCCGAGCAGCAGGAGCCCGAGGCGCATGTTCGTGCGGGAGAGCTCCGGGTCCACTAGTGCCCCTCCAGGTACTGCTGCCCCGCTTCGGCGTCGCGAGCACCAAGCCAGAGGTCACACTCGACCGAAGGCAAGGCTGAGGAAGCCTTGGTGAGGGCGAGGGTGGGCTCTGGCGCCGCGTGATCGCGGGGCAGAAGTGCGGCGTGTAGTGCCTGGAGGGGCACTTAGCCGAGCACCACCGGGTCGATCGCCATGGCGACGAAGAGCAGGGCCAGGTACGCGAGCGAGTAGCTGAAGAGACGCCGTGCCCGCGCGGGAGTCGTCTGCCGCTGGAGGGCTACCGCGAGAGCCAGGAAGAGCGCGCCGAGCACGAGTGCCGAGACGAGGTAGACGGGGCCGAGCGTGCGCCCGAGGACGGGGAGGAGCGTGACGCCCACGAGGACGAGCGAGTAGAGGACGATCGAGCGCGCCGTCTCGCGCTCGCCGCGGACGACCGGGAGCATCGGGATCCCCGCCTCCGCGTAGTCGCGCTTGATCAGGATCGCGAGCGCCCAGAAGTGGGGCGGCGTCCAGAAGAAGACAATGAGGAAGAGAGCCAGCGCCGTGAGCGTGAGGTCGCCGGTCGCGGCCGCCCAGCCGACGAGCGGCGGCACCGCACCCGCGGCCCCCCCGATGACGATGTTCTGCGGCGTCGAGCGCTTGAGCCAGCGCGTGTAGACGAGGACGTAGAAGAGGTTCCCGGCCAGGGCGAGCAGGGCGGCGAGGACGTTGACGAAGCTCGTGAGGACGACGTAGGAGAGGGCCGAGAGCGCCAGCCCGAACTCGAGCGCCCGCTCCGGTGGCACGCGGCCGGACGCGACCGGCCTCCCGGCGGTGCGCTTCATGTGCGTGTCGATGTCGCGGTCGAGGACGTGGTTGAGCGCGCTCGCGCCGCCGCAGGCAAGCGCGAGGCCGCCGAGCGTGGCGAGCGCGAGCCCGGCGGGCGGCAGCCCGCCGGCGCCGACGATCATTCCCCCGGCGCCCGTGATCAGCAGGAGCACCATGATCCGCGGTTTCGTCAGCGCCAGGTAGTCCCGCCAGGAGCCGGCCGGCACCGGTCTTCCCCCGCGGAAGGAGACGGCCGCCGTGACCGCCGCCGCCGCGAGCGCGGCCGCGCCCAGGGCGATGTGGAGCCAGGAGGGCGCTTCCGCGAGCGCGGCGAGCCCGGCGGCGGCGAAGAGGACGAACGCCGACGTCGCCGCCGCGAGGAGCTCTGGCCGGTCCGGGTGCGCGAGCCGCGCAGTGAGGGCCGCCGCCGCCAACAGAGCCAGCGTCACGTTCGCGGCGATGTCGTGGGCGAGGCCCCACGAGCCCGTCGCCACGACCCCGGCGACACCGGCCGTCGCCGCGACGGCGGTCAGGCGGAGCCACGGGCCGGGCCGCGGGCTCATGTCTTGAGCTCCCGGAGCTTGAGCCTCAGATCGCGCAGCGGCCGGGGGCTCGAGACGTAGGGGACCCGGTCGAAGTTGTGGGCGGGCGGAGGGGAGGTCGCGTACCACTCGAGTGTGTCGGCCTGCCACGGGTCGTTCCCGACCCGCGTTCCGTTCCGCCAGCTCTTGACGGCGTTCCAGACGAAGACGAGGAGGGCGATGCCCATAAGGAAGGCGCCGAGCGTCGAGACCAGGTTGTACCACTCGAAGAGCCCCTCGCGCTCGTACGTGTAGATCCGGCGCGGCATCCCCATGAGACCGAGCATGTGCTGAGGCAGGAAGGCCGCGTTGAAGCCGACGAACATGAGCCAGAAGTGAACCTGCGCGAGGCGCTCGTCGTACATGCGGCCCGTGATCTTCGGGAACCAGTAGTACGTCCCGGCGAAGATCCCGAAGACCGTCCCGCCGAAGAGCACGTAGTGCAGGTGCGCGACGACGTAGTAGGAGTCCTGCGCCTGGTAGTCCACCGGGAAGACGGCGAGCAGGATCCCGGAGAGTCCGCCCATCGTGAAGAGCGCGAGGAAGCCGAGGCAGAAGAGGAGCGGGGCGCGAAACCAGAGGTGGCCGCGCCAGAGCGTCGCGAGCCAGTTGAAGATCTTGATCGCGGTCGGGATCGCCACCGAGAACGAGGTGATCATGAACCACGCTTGGAGGGGGACGGCCAGCCCGATCGTGAACATGTGGTGCGCCCAGACGAGCATGCTCGCGAAGGCGATGCCGATGGTGGAGAACGCGATCGCCTTGTAGCCGAAGATCGGCTTCCGCGAGAAGACCGGGATCACCTCCGAGATCATCCCCATGGCGGGCAGCACCATGATGTAGACCTCCGGGTGGCCGAAGAACCAGAACATGTGCTGCCAGAGCTCCGGCCCCCCCTCTCCCTCGAAGAACGACGTCCCGGTCTGCCGGTCGAGGAGCAGGAGCGTCACCGCCGCCGAGATCGTCGGGAGCACGAGCACGAGCAGGACGGCGTACGCCTCGATCGCCCAGACGAAGAGGGGGATGCGCATCCAGGTCATCCCCGGCGTGCGCATGTTGTGGATCGTGACGATGAAGTTGATCGCGCCGGCCAGCGAGGAGAGCGAGGTGAGGTGCAGGCCGAGGATCCAGAGGTCCTGACCCGAGCCCGGGCTGAACTCCGCGCTCGAGAGCGGCGCGTAGGCAGTCCAGCCCGAGTTGGCCGCCCCTCCGTCGGCGAGGAAGCTCGAGAGGATGACGAGCCCGCCGAGGAGGAAGAGCCAGTAGGAGAGCGCGTTCAGGCGCGGAAACGCCATGTCGCGCGCCCCGATCATGAGCGGGACCACGTAGTTCGCGAAACCGGCGAGGATGGGGACGACGAAGAGGAAGATCATCGCCGTCCCGTGGATCGTGAAGAGCTGGTTGTAGTTGTCCTGGGTGACGATGTCGTTGTTCGCCTGAGCGAGCTGGACGCGCATGAGCAGCGCCATCAGCCCGGCCGCGAAGAAGAAGAAGAAGGCCGTGACGATGTAGAGGACGCCGATCCGCTTGTGGTCGACGGTCGTGAGCCAGCTCGTCACCCGGCCCTCGCGCCAGGTGGGGGTCGCCGTCTCGGTGCGGACGGCCATTAGCCCTCGCCCTCCGCGGGCGGCTGTTGTGGCGGTGCGAGCCTCTCGTTCGAGCGAATGTAGGCGGCCAGGGCCTGCACCTGGAACGCGGGCCAGCCCCTGCCGACCGGCGGCATGTAGCCGGGAAAGCCCGGCCGGTCCTGCCCGTCGGCCAGGAGCCGCGTGAGGGCCTCCTCGTTCACGAGCGTGCCGTTCTGGGCGATCGGCGGGCCGATGTCGCCCTCGCCGGCGAGGCCGTGGCACTTCGCGCAGACGCGGTCCCACGTCTCGCGTCCCAGCCTGAGCTGCGTCGCGCCCGGCTCGTCCTGGCCGCTGACGAGGGCGAGCCAGCTCGTGTACTCCGGCTGCGTGACCACCTCGACGGTCGTCGGCATGACGGCGTGGAGGATCCCGCAGAGCTCGGCGCAGCGGCCCTCGAACACCCCTTCTCTCACCGGCCGGAAGCGGAGCTCGTTCGTCTTCCCGGGGATGGCGTCGCGCTTGCCCGTCAGCTCCGGCACCCACCAGCTGTGGTTGACGTCGAACGAGGTGAGCTCGAGCTTCACCGGGCGGCCGGCCGGGAGAACGAGCGTGTCGATGGCGATCTGGCCCTCCGGATAGACGTACTCCCAGTAGAACTGGTGGGCCTCGACGCGGATCACGAGCTCGTTCGAGCGGTCGCCGCTCGTCGCCTGGACGGCCGAGGTCCGCGCGAGGACGACGACGGCGATCCCGACGAGGATGACGGCGGGGATGATCGTCCAGATGATCTCGAGGCGCGTGTTGCCGTGGATCTGCGGCCCCTCGGCCTCTTCGGGAGTCGTCTGCCGGCGGCGGAAGCGGACGATGAAGAGGACGAGCGCGGCCTCGACGGCGACGAAGACGACCGCGCAGATGGCGAAGACGAACCAGTAGAGCTCGTTGATCGCATCCCCGCTCGGCGTCGCCGACGAGGGCGGGGAAAGGCCGCCGTTGGCCGGATCTTGGCCCAGCGCCACCGGGACGGCGCCGAGCGCGAGCGCCGCGAGCAGGGCGGCGATGACGGCGGGCTTCCTCCTCCCCATGGGCCGCTGCGATTCTATTCGCCTCGGCGGAGACGGGCTTCGCCACGAACGTCACCCGATCGGGGGAGTTGCAATTCCCCCAAAATGTGGTTCAGTGAGTGCTGAACGAGGTACCTCTTTAGCGGCGAGAGGACCTCGGATCGGCATCGCCGGAAGCTGGGAGAGGTTTTCGCGCGCCGAGGGGAGTTGCATGGGGGAACCCTGTGTCCCCCATGAACCCCCCTCACCACGGTCACTAGGCTTCGACTGTGAGTGAGGAGGCCTGGATCGTGCCGCTCCCTGCCGACGTGACGGAGCCCTTCGAGGTCTTCGTCAACGGCGTGCGCCAGCAGCCCGGCGCCGACTATACGGTCGCCGGCGGCGCGCTCCGCTTCACGAAGCCGCTCGCGCACGAAGGGCGGCTCGGCCTTCTCCGGTGGGCGAGCATGTTCCTCGGGGTCGCAGGCACGTACCGGAGGAACGACTCGGTCGACGTCGTCTACGAGGTTTCCGGAAGCCCCAGGGTCGCCTCCGGGCTCCGGATCATCCCGCCAGGCGAGACAGGACCGCCCCCGTCGAGCTGACGGCGACCGCGGTGGGGACGAGGGCGACGCCGTACTTTCGGGCCAGCTCGGGACGCGCCGACACGTCCACGGTCACGACCCGTCGCCCTTCCTCGCGAAAGCGCCGCTCGAGCGTGCGGCAGTCGCTGCAGAGCGGATGGGTGAACTGGACGACGACCTCGCCGTCGGGGGAGAGCTCGAAATCCCCCAGCTCGACCCGGTCGAGCCGGTGGGAGCGGACGCCCCGGGCGCGGGCGCCGAGGCGGTACAGCTCGCAGCCGGCGCACAGGCCGGTCGCCGCCGCGAGGAGCGCGAGGCCGGCGACGAGGAGGCCGAGCGCCCAGCCGAGGGTGGAGAGTCCGAGCGCGTGTGCGAGAGACGCGGCCCCGAGGACGGCGACGCCGACCATGTTGGCGAAGCGAGGCGGGCGCGAGTCCTCGATCGGTCCCTCACCGACGCGCGGCTGGACGAGCTCGAAGTACGCCAGGCACGGGAGGCAGTAGCGGCGCCCGAAGGCGAGCCCGATCGCGAGCTGGGCGGCCAGGATCGCGAGCAGTGGCCACCACCCAGTGAGGAAGGCGACGAGGGCGAGGAGCCCGATCGTCGCCTGGTTGAAGCGAGGCGCCCGCGCGTCGATGACGTCCAGGTCTCTGTAGGGGTCCGCGGTGCGCGCTTGCTTCATTTTGTGAAGCCTACCTTTCGGGCAAGCTTCTCGGCGTGCGCCCGCGCGTCCACGTGACCCGCCGTGTCCCCGCGCGCGTTCGCGCTGCCCTCGACGAGAGCTTCGCGGCGGACGTGCGCGACTCCGAGCTCCCGCCGTCGCGCGCCGAGCTGCTCGCCGCGAGCGCGGGCTGCGCCGGCCTCGTCACGACGCCGGCCGAGCGGGTGGACGGCGAGCTCCTCGACGCGGCCGGTCCGGGCCTCGCGGTCATCGCGAACTACGGCGTGGGGCTCGACAACGTGGACGTCGAGGTTGCGACCCGCCGGGGGGTCCTCGTCGCCAACACTCCCGGCGTCCTCACGGAGGCGACCGCCGAGCTGACGATCGCGCTCCTCCTCGCCCTCGTGCGCCGGGTCGCGGAGGGCGACCGCCTCATTCGCCGCAGGGAGCCCTGGACGCTGGCGCCGACCTTCATGCTCGGCGTGGGCCTGCAGGGGCGCACGCTCGGGATCGTCGGTCCCGGACGGATCGGCAGCGAGGTGGCCCGCCTGGCAACCGCCTTCGGGATGCACGTCTTGCACGCGGGACGGAGGCCGCGCCCTGGCCGCGTGCCTCTCGGCGAGCTCTTCGAGCGCGCGCACGTCGTCAGCCTCCACGCGCCGCTCACGCCGGAGACCCACCATCTCATCGGGAGGGACGAGCTTCGCGCCATGCGGGCGGACGCCGTCCTCGTGAACGTCAGCCGAGGCCCGGTCGTCGACGAGCGTGCGCTCGTCGACGCGCTCCGCGCCGGAGAGATCGCCGGCGCGGCGCTCGACGTGTACGAGCGCGAGCCGGAGGTCGAGGCGGGCCTCCTCGAGCTCGAGAACGTCGTCCTTGCCCCGCACCTCGGGAGCGCGACCGTCGAGGCTCGCGAGGCGATGGGCATGCTCTGCGTCCGCGCGCTCCGCGCCGTGCTCCTCGAGGGCGGCCAACCGCCGAACGCGGTCAATCCGGACGCGTTGCGGACGCTAAGCTGAGTCCAGAGCGGTGCATCCCGACCAGATCGACGATCTCAACAGCGGCTTCGTCCAGGAGCTGCTCGCCGAGTACCTCGCCTCGCCGGAGGCAGTCGACCCGGCGTGGCGCGAGCTCTTCGAGTCGAATCCGGACCTCGTCCTCGAGCACCTGCCGCTCGCACGGCGCCTCCGCGAGCTCTACCCGGACGGCGTCCCCGGAGGGAACGGCGCGCCCGCGACCGTCCCGGCGCCGGCCGAGGCGCCGACCGACGTCCTCCTCGGCGCCGTGGCCGCGGCGATGTCCCTCGTCAAGGCGCATCGCACCCACGGCCACCTCGCCGCGCACCTCGACCCGCTCGGCGCCGAGCCGATCGGCGACCCCGCGCTCGACCCCGATCGGCTCGAGCCGCGGCTGACCCCCGAGCTCCAAGCGCGCATCCCCGCGAGCGTCCTGCGTCTACACCTCCCCGTCGAGACGCTGGCCGAGGGGTTGCCGCGGCTGCGGGAGACGTACTGCGGGACGATGGCGTACGAGCTCGAGCACATCTCGAGCCACGAGCAGCGCCTCTGGCTTCGCGACGCGATCGAGTCCAGCCGCTACCGGCAGCCGCTCCCCGCGGAGGAGAAGAAGGCGCTCCTCGAGCGGCTCTCCGAGGTCGAGGGCTTCGAGCGCTACCTCCGCCGGGCCTTCCTCGGGCAGAAGCAGTTCTCGATCGAAGGCCTCGACGTCATGGTGCCCATGCTCGACGAGGCGATCGAGCTCTCCGCAGAGAACGGCGCGCGCCGGGTGGTCATCGGCATGGCCCACCGCGGCCGGCTCAACGTCCTCGCCCACACGGTCGGCCGGCAGGTCGACGCCATCCTCCGCGAGTTCGAGGGCGAGCGCCTGCTCGAGGCGGTCGCGACCGACCTCGAGAGCGGCTCCGGGGACGTCAAGTATCACCTCGGCGCCGAGGCGGTCCGCCAGACGGAGGCCGGCGAAGTCACGGTCACGCTGACGTCGAACCCGAGCCACCTCGAGTACGTCGACCCAGTCGTCGAGGGGGAGACGCGGGCGTCGCAGACCGACCACGGCTCGGCCACCGGCGACCACGACCCGGACGCCGCGCTGGCGATCCTCATTCACGGAGACGCGGCGTTCCCCGGGCAGGGCGTCGTCGCGGAGACGCTCAACCTCGGGGGGCTCGCGGGCTACACGACCGGCGGGACGCTCCACGTGATCGCGAACAACCAGGTCGGCTTCACGACAGACCCGGACGAGGGCCGCTCTACCCGCTACTCGTCGGACCTGGCGAAGGGCTTCGACACGCCGATCATCCACGTGAACGCCGACGACGCCGAGGCGGCGATCTCGGCGATCCGCCTTGCGATGGCGTTCCGGGAGGAGTTCCACCACGACGTCGTCGTCGACCTCGTCGGCTACCGCCGGTTCGGCCACAACGAGGGCGACGAGCCGAGCTACACCCAGCCGCTCATGTACAAGCTGATCGAGGAGCACCCGACCGTGCGCGAGCAGTACGCGCGTGCGCTCGCCGAGCTCGGCCTCGTCACGCCCGAGGAGGCGGAGGGGCTCGTCCAGGAAGTGCAGGAGCGCATGCGGACCGTGCACGAGGAGCTGAAGGCTTCCTTCGTTTCCAGTGGCCGCCGCAAGGAGCGCCGGATCGGCCGCGGCGCGGACGCCCAGATCGACACCGCCGTTCCCGCCGAGCGCCTCCGCGAGCTGAACGACCTCCTGCTCGCGGTCCCCGAGGGCTTCCAGGTCCACCCGAAGCTCGCGAAGGCGCTCGAGCGCCGCCGCGACGCGCTCGGGGAGGAGGGTGGCATCGACTGGGCCCAGGCCGAGGGCCTCGCGTTCGCCAGCCTGCTCGTCGACGGGACCCCGGTCCGCCTCACCGGCCAGGACACCGAGCGCGGAACGTTCTCCCACCGCCACCTCGTGCTCCACGACTACGCGACCGGCGAGAAGTACGCCCCCATCCAGCATCTCCCCGTTGCGAAGGCCCCGTTCCAGGTCTACAACTCACCGCTCTCCGAGGCGGCGGCGCTCGGCTTCGAGTACGGCTACTCGGTGGCCGTCCCGCGCGCGCTCCTCCTCTGGGAGGCGCAGTTCGGCGACTTCGTCAACTCGGCCCAGGTGATCGTCGACCAGTTCATTGTCTCGGGCCTCTCCAAGTGGGGCCAGAGCTCCCGCCTGACGCTCCTCCTCCCGCACGGCTACGAGGGGAACGGGCCCGAGCATTCGAGCGCGCGGCTGGAGCGTTTCATGCAGCTCGCCGCGCAGGAGAACGTCCGCATCGTCAACTGCTCGACGGCGGCGCAGTACTTCCACGTGTTGCGGCGCCAGGCGCTCCATCCCAAGGGACGGCCGCTCGTGCTCCTGACGCCGAAGGGCCTGCTCCGCCTCAAGCAGGCGACCTCCTACCTGGACGAGCTCGCCAAGGGCGGCTTCCGCGCGATCCTGGACGACCCCCGGCTCGACGCCGATGAGAAGGGCGAGGTCGGCCGGCTCGTCCTCTGCTCGGGGAAGATCTACTACGACATCGCAGGGCACGAGGCCTTCGGCGGGGCCGAGGGGGTCGCCGTCGCCCGGCTCGAGCAGCTCTATCCCTTCCCGGTGGCCGCCTACGACGAGCTCCTCTCCCGCTACCCCTCTCTGACCGAGGTCGTCTGGACGCAGGAGGAGCCGCAGAACATGGGTGCCTGGCGGGCCATCCGCCACCGCCTCGAGGAGGGCCTGCCGGAGGAAGTGGATCTCCGCTACGTCGGCCGGCCGTGGCGTGCGAGCCCCAGCGAGGGCTACCCTACCGCCCACTCGCTCGAGCAGGACCGCATCGCGCGGGAAGCCCTGGGCGCCTTCTAGACCTCGCGTAGACTCAGCGCGGTGATCGACCCGACCGAGCGTTGGCCGCGCGGGCACGAGGAGAAGCCGGACTACGCGGGGCTTCTCACGTACGGCGCGGCTCGCTACACGCAAGATCCGGCGGAGCTCGAGGGAGTCGACGTCGCCGTCGTCGGAGCGCCTACCGATGATCTCGTTTCGGACCGGCCGGGGACGCGTTTCGGCCCACGGGCAATCCGAGCCGCGAGCTGCCCGCCCGGCCCGCACCTCGAGGCGAATGTCGACGCCTTCGCAGAGCTCTCGGTCGTCGACTTCGGCGACGCGCCTGTGATCCCGGCCGACCCGGCCCGCACGCACGCCGCCATCGAGGCGACGGTCGCCCAGGTCGTGGGAGCGGGAGCGATTCCAGTCGTTCTCGGCGGCGACCACTCCATCTCGGAGCCGAACATCAGGGCGTGCGCGGCGCACCGCCCCGTGGGCGTCGTCCACTTCGACACCCACACGGACACGGGCACGGAGGTCTACGGGGTCGAGATCTCCCACGGCACGCCGTTCTACCGGCTTGTCGAGCAAGGACACCTCGACCCGCGTCGCTACGTGCAGATCGGCCTGCGCGGCTACTGGCCGGGCGAGACGGAGTTCGCCTGGCAAGCGGAGCGCGGCGTCACGAGCTACTTCATGCACGACGTCCGCGAGCTCGGGATCGAGCAGGTCGTCCGGCGCGCGGTCGAGACGGTCGGCGCCGGCCCTGTCTTCCTCACCGTGGACGTCGACGTCCTCGATCCGGCGTTCGCGCCAGGCACCGGGACGCCGGAGCCGGGCGGCATGACGACCGCCGACCTCCTCCGCGCCGCGCGCACGCTCGCTCGAGAGCTCGAGCTGGTCGGAGCCGACGTCGTCGAGGTGATCCCGACCGCGGTCGGCTCCGCGGACGTGACGGCGCTGGCTGCGGACCGGATCGTGCGCGAGATCCTGACCGGAATCGCGCTCAGAAGGCGCACGGGCGGCTAGGGCGGCGCGTAGAGTGCCCCCGGCAGGAGTTGAACCTGCGCACGCGGTTTAGGAAACCGCTGTTTCCTGGCCGGGAAAGTTGCCGACCTAACCAGAGATGGTTAGGAGTTATCTATGTCGGGCCAGCATCTAACCCAGGCTTTCGACGCCTCGCTGTGGCGCGAAGGACTTGCGGACGGCACGCGCAGCAAGTACGTCGAGCACGTGCGTTTGTTCCTCACGACGCTCAGCGTCGAGCCGCAGGACGCCACCCGTCAGGACCTGGAGGACTACGTCGACTCACTCATACTGGCGGGTCTCGCCGTCTCGACCATTCGCCTGCGCATCGCCGCCCTTCGGCGCTTCTACGACTTCCTCGACGACCGCGAACTGCTGCCCGGGCGCAACCCGGCGCTTCGACTCAAGTCGCCCAAGCGCCGCAAGAAGCCGAACGACTGGCTCCGCGCGGATGAGGACCTGGCGCTCTACCGCGCCTGCGTGACGCCGCACGAGCGGATTGTCCACGCACTTCTCCGGTACGCCGGGCTCCGCGTAGGGGAGGCGTGTGCCCTGCTCCAGGAGGACGTGGACCTGGAGGCCAAGACGATCCGCGTCAGGGTGTCCAAGGCAGACTCCGGCCTGCGCACGGTTCCCATGGCGCGTGAACTCGCCGATGAGCTTCACTCGTGGCTCGCGTACGTAGAGCGTCACGGACATCGCCACGCGGGTCTGCCCGTGCTCGTCACGACGAACGGGACGCCGATGAAGGCCCAGTTCGCCTGGCGCATGGTCAAGCGGGCGGCTCATCGCGCGGACGTGCGCGCCCTCCCACCGCCGAAGCTGTCCTCGATCTCACCGCACACTCTGCGCCGCACGTTTGGCTCGGACCTCCTCAACCGCGGCATGCGGATGGAGACCATCTCCAAGCTCCTCGGCCACGCGGACACGCGCGTCACCGAGGCGTGCTACGCCGAAATGCTCGACGAGACTGTCCTCGCCGAGTGGGACGCACTGGCGTCGTAGCCAACGTGAGGCTCACGCGGCAGTGGATCCCCTCGGGGACTAGCTGCCCGAGGCGGCACGGTGCTGTCGCTCTCTGTTGAGAAGGCGACAAGTCCTCTGACCTCTCGGTGAAAGTGCCCGACTTCGCGGCTCTAGACGTGCGCTCGCGAGGGAGCAAAACCGGCCAGCCATCGGCACAGTGGCTCTCCTGCTACCGAATGAAAGTGCCTACTGCGGGTTCCGCCGCTGAGCGGCGGAGACAGCGGGTCTTGCTCACCTCTCGCCTCCGTCTTATGGAGCGGCGGCCGAATCCCCCAGGGCGGCGGAGCCGAGCCGAAGATCGAGGCGAGTTGACCAGGAGTGACCTACCTTCTCGTCGCCAGCCACGAGTACCGTTTCGATCTGCTCAAAGCGCTGCTCATGTAAAGCCGTGTGACTGATGACTACACGCCGTTCGCATTGCAGGCATTCGGCTATCCAGCCAGCGGCGAGGGCCTCGATGCTCACCATTGTGTGGCTCATGGCGGCCCCTCCTGGTAATCAGCGGCGGAATCCCCCAGGGCGGCGAGGAGCTTGCCCACCATCCACCGCTTCGGGATCAGTTGCGACACTTACAAACAAGCTAGTTACGCCCTCGGCTGTCGCCAATCCCCCGAAAGATTGGGGTCGCCCTTCTATCCAGGGGCCACCGGTGCCGCCTGCCAGCGGCAACCGGCCTCCGCGGCGCACACGCCGTGTCCGCCGCCGACAAGCCGCGCCCTAATCGCCTATGATGCCCCGTCGTCCAGTAAGGGGGTTCAATGCCTGGCTTCAACGACACTGAAGCTGTTGCTGTTTATCCAACCAACTCCGGGGACGCGTTTCGGGTGCCGACTGTCGAGGCCGCAAACGGCTTCGACGTGCACCTCGAAGCCGAAGCGGGCAACGGACTGATCGGCCCAGCCGCAATCACGCCCTACGCCGCCAGCATCCAGATCCGAAACCTCACGCAGTTCGCACTTGTGGCGAACACGCCGCCTGCGAATGCGACGGGCAACATCGGCGTGGGCCAGGATTGGGACACGAATGACGAGGAGTTCATCTTCACCGTGGCCGGCGGCGCGGTCGCTCCGGGTGACCTCCTTGAAGTCATCGGGTTGATCCGCTCGGGGAACCCCCCGGGCGACCCAACCAACGATTTCTCCTACGAGCGAAGCGCGGTCGTCGAAGCGATCTAGCCGAAGGCGGCCTGCTCCGCTCGACGCTGTAGTCCACCAGCCCCTCGCTCCGTTCGAGGCGTTGTGCGCGCGACCGGCGCTGCTGCCGATGGGCTCGAGCGGGCGAGCGAGGCGCTTGGTCGCTGGGCTAGTTAGCCCGTCCGCCCTGGTCCGCCTACATCCGTTTGTCGCCCTCTATCGCAACGGCGACAAGCTCACAGTCCGAAAGGTGTCCGCGCCTCTCCGTTAGGAAGATAGGCCCTCGTGCTCGCTCAGAAGCTTCCGCAGATTCTGGCGGATTGGATCGGCGCGCGACTGGCTGATCGCGTCGAGGTACCTGGTGCTCTTTTCGGCTCTCTCGAACTGTCGGTAAGGCAACCTAAAGTGCTCCAGGAAGAAGTTGGAGGCCGCGTAAAGGACGATCAAACGAGCGCGGCTCAGTTCTCCGAGGCGGCCACGCGCTGCGGCATTCTGCAGGAAGTCCATGACGCTCTGAACCTGCGGGCTCGGCTCCCCTTGCATGAACTCTGAGTAGCTGATGGAGGATGTGCTGGGGTCCCCCGAGGTGGTGAGCTGTTCGGTAACAAACCGCAACTGGTTGTAGAAGACCTGAGCGAGCTCGGGCCACTTGTAGTCAGTACCCTCGAACAGCTCTCGTTCGGTAGTGAGTAGATAAGGCTCGCTCGTTTTCAGCAGCTTCCATCTGTCTGTCCCGACGCCCATTTCGGGTTGCAAGATCTGTCTCAGCCGATCGGAGAGGTCATGGACGCTTTCGATGATCTGACCCTTTGGGCCTCCAACCGTCGAGCGGAACGTTTTCATCGCTTCGAGCTGGTACTCGCGCTCGGCGGTGATCCGGTCCTGCTGACCCGTCGCGCCGACTTCCTGGAGCTTGTCTGTCAATTGCTGTCGAAGGGTTCGCCTCCCGAACCAGTACGACACGGCCGCGGCTAAGACTGCGACTACTGCGGCAGATACGCCGGAG
>JAIBJN010000114.1 GCA_020029595.1 Actinomycetota bacterium
TAAGAACCCGTTTCAGAACGAAGCCCTGTGCCGCCGGGCCGCCCTGGACGGCGCGATGCTGCGTCCTCGGTCGCGCCCGTAGCCTCCGGCTACGAACGCTCCCTGCGTCCTTGCCTCGCACTCGCCCAGCGCACCCCGGCGACGAGGCGTCATTCCGAAACGGGTTCTGAGCGGCAAACGAGACCTCCACATCGCGGTCGCTTAGAGTCGCCGCGTGGACATCGCCCTCGCGCTCGTGGCTGCGTTCTTCTTCGCGCTCGGGCTCGTGCTGCAGGAGAAGGCCGCCTCGGCGCAGCCGATCGAGTCCGTCGGGAAGGGGTTCCTGGTCCGCGTTGCCCAGCAGCCCGTCTGGCTGCTCGGTCTGGCGATGCAGGGAGTCGGTTTCGTGGCTCAGGCGATCGCCCTCGGTATCGGACGCATGGTCATCGTGCAGCCGCTCCTCGTCGCCACCATCGCCTTCACGCCGCCGCTTGCGCGGCTGATCGAGAAGCGGCGCATCCTGCGCATGGAGGTGATCGGCGCCCTCCTCGTCACCGGCGGGCTGGCAGCGCTGCTCGTCGTCAGCAAGCCTTCGCAGGGGGACGACGACGCTTCGCCCCTCTCGTGGGCGGTGGTCGGCGGTGCCACGGTCGGCCTCGCCGTCCTGCTGTTCGTGCTCGCGCACGGCCGTCGTTCGGCAGTGCGCGCCGGATTGCTCGGAATGGCCGGGGGCATCCTGTTCGGGTTGGCCGCGGCGCTGACCAAGGCGACGGTGTCGCAGTTCGACGAGGGGATCGGCGCGGTCCTGTGGGACTGGCACGTCTACGCGATGGTGATCGTCAGCGTCGTGGCGTTCTGGCTCGAGCAGGCCGCCCTGCAGACGGGCGCGCTCTCGGCCGCCGTGGCGACGACGATGGCGTTCGACCCCCTCTCGAGCCTCGTTTTCGGGATCGTCCTCTTCCAGGAGACGCTCCACGAGAGCGCCCTCGGCTATGCCGTCTGCGCGCTGTCGCTCGCCGCGGCGCTCGTCGGCCTCCTCATCCTCGCACGCGCGAAGGGGGAGGAGGAACCTCCGCGCCCGTCCGAGCCGGCGCCGGCGCCTGCGCCTGCGCCTGCCTGATGGCTCGGCCGCGGCCGGTCAGCTTCGAACGTCGACGAAGGCGGGCGGCCTGAGGAGCTCCGGATCGAGCGGCGGGCCGTCCCTGTCCGCGTCGGCCTCGGCGGCCAGGCCCTCGATGTCGCGCATGCCCGGGAGGAAGAGCGCCCCGAGCGTGGCGACGCCGCCGATCACGGCGGCTCCGATCAGCGTGGCCCGCACACCGACCAGGGCGGCGACCGGAGCCGTGAGAGCGAAGGAAAGCGGAAGGAGGCCGATCGAGATCAGCCAGTCGAGGCTCGAGACCCGACCGAGCATCGAGGCCGGAACGTGGCGCTGCTTGATCGTCGCCCAGACGATCGTCCCCGCCGTCTCGAGCGCGTTGAACAGAAGGCAGGCCACCATCAGCTGCCAGGACGCCGTCGCGAGTCCGTAGCCCGCGACGGCGAGCGTGGCCAGCGTCCACGTCGCGTACATGAAGGTCACGTCGCGGCCCGGGTGGCCGCGCTGCCCCATGATCAGCGCCGCGCCGATCGCTCCGACGCCGCCGGCGGCGAACACGAGCCCGAGGTCTCCGGCGGACGCGTGCAGCTCGTTCTTGACGACGTACGGCAGCAGCACTTCGGCGGGGCCCATGAAGGCGAGGTAGGCAATCGTCGCGGAGAGGAGGGTGCCCCAGAGCCAGACCCGGCTCTTGACGAACCGCAGGCCTTCCTTCACGGCGCTCAGAGACGACTCGACGTGCGCCGACCGCGGATGGGCAGGAGGACGCATCAGGAAGACCGCGACGGTGGACGCGACGAAGGACGCGGCGTCGACGGCGAACGCGGCGCCCGTGCCGACGCCGGCCACGAGCGCGCCGCCCAGAGCCGGCCCCGCGAGGCGAAGCGTGATCGGCCGGACGAACTGATCCAGCGAGTTGGCCGCCGGGAGGTCGGCGGCAGGCACGATGTCGGGCACGATCGCCTCGAACGCCGGGGTGAAGAAGGCCGTCCCGACTCCGTAGAGGGCGACGATGACCACGAGCTCCCAGAAGGTCAGGAGGCCGGTCAGGGAGAGAACCGCGAGGGCGGCGATGACGACCGCGCGTCCGGCGTCCGCGCACAGCATCAGCGAGCGCCGGTCGAGCCGGTCGCTGAGGACCCCCGCCGGCAGGAGGAAGGCGATCGTCGGGATGGTCATCCCGATCCCGAGGAGCGAGAGCGCGGCCGGGGCGTTCCAGAGCTCGTAGGCCTGCCAGGCCATAGCGATGAGGAAGATGCCGTCCCCGAGGAGGGAGATGGTCATCCCGGTCCAGAGGAGACGAAAGTCCCGGTGGCGCAGCGGCGCGAGGAGGTTGACCCGGGAGAAGCCGCCCGGGCGATCGAGCCCCTCGTGGCTATGCTGCATGCGACTGCGGCTCGCCGGAGGCTTCCTTGCCGTCGACGAGGTACTCCACCAGCGCCTCGTGGCTCATCGGCCTAGCGAACAGGAAGCCTTGGCCGAGCTCGCAGCCAAGATCACGAAGCGACGCGATCTGCTCGGGCAGCTCGATCCCCTCTGCGACCACGTCGAGATTCAGGCTGTTTCCGAGCGAGATGATCGCCGCCGCCAGTCCCGACTCCTCGTGCTCGGAGGCGAGGAAGGATCGGTCCATCTTGAGGATGTCGACGGGGAAACGGCTCAGGTAGGAGAGCGACGAGTAGCCGGTGCCGAAGTCGTCCATCGCCAGCAGGATCCCGAGCGACTTCAGCTCGTGTAGACGCCGCACCGCCAGATCGGTGTCGACCATCATCACGGTCTCGGTGATCTCGAGCACGAGCGAGGACGGCGGCAGCCCGCTCGTCTCGAGCGCATGGCGCACGTCGTCGAGCAGCGTCTCCGACTGAAGCTGCTTGACGGACAGGTTGACACTCATCGTCAGCGGCGGCGTCCTGGGGAACCGCTCGTGCAGGCGCACGCCCTGGCGGCAGGCCTCCTCGAGGACCCAGCGGCCGATCGGGACGATCAACCCGGTCTCCTCCGCGAGCGGGATGAAGTTGAGGGGAGCGATCGTCCCGCGCGTCGGGTGCATCCAGCGCAGCAGCGCCTCGACGCCGTAGTCGGCACGCTTGTCGAGGCGAACGACGGGCTGGTAGTGGATCGCGAGCTGGTTCAGCTCGAGCGCGCGCTGGAGCTCCGCCTGGAGCTCGAGCCTCTCGACCACGCGCTCGTGCATGGCCGGCTCGAAGACGCGATAGCTGCCCTTGCTGTCGCGCTTGGCCATGTACATCGCGACGTCGGCGTTGCGCAGGAGCTCCTCCGCGTCGGACGAGCCGAGCTCGTGGCCCGCCAGGCAGATCCCCACGCTCGCCCGGGGATAGACCTGCTTGCCGTCGACGTCGTACTGGAGCTCGAGGGCGCTCAGGATCCGACCGGCGACGTCCGCGGCCTCCGCCGAGTCCTTGATCCCGTCCAGGAGGACGGCGAACTCGTCGCCGCCGAAGCGCGCGACCGTGTCGGCGGGACGTACCGCGCCCTGGAGGCGTCGCGCCACCTCCTGCAGGACCGTGTCGCCGGCCGCGTGGCCCAGGCTGTCGTTGACGGTCTTGAAGTCGTCCAGGTCGATGAACATGACGCCGATCGCGGGCCCCCCGCGAATCGAGCGCGTGATCGAGTGCTGAACGCGGTCCGCGAACAGCGCCCGGTTGGCGAGGCTCGTGACCGGGTCGTGGAAGGCTTGGTGCGCGAGCTGATCCTCGAACGCCTTGCGCTCGCTGACGTCCCTGCTGTTCAGGACGACGCCGCGGACGTGCTCGTCCTGCAGCAGGTCCGTGTGCTGAACCTCGAACTGAAGCCACGTGCCGTCGCGGTGCCTGAGCGAGCACTCGATCACGTGGGTCTCGGAGCCCCCGCCGACGTAGGCTTCGCCCACGCCCGCCACGATCTGGGCCAGCCGCGGCCGGTCCGACTTCCTCAGCAGCTGGGCGAAGTCGCTTCCCTCGACCTCGTCGACGCGATAGCCGAGGACGCGCTCGACGGACGGGCTCTGGTACGTCACGGTGCCGTGGGCGTCGAGGACGGTGATGAGGTCGCTCGAGTGGGCCACTAGCGACCGGAACCGAGCTTCGCTCTGACGACGGTGCAGGTCCTCGGCCAGCGACGCTCCCTCGACCGCGAGCGACACCTGCGAGGCCAGCGACTCGAGGGAGTCGACGAGCTCGCGGGGGATTCCGACCGGGGAGCACAGGACGAGCAGCCCCCGCGTCACGTCACGAACGGAGAGCGGCAGGAGCAGCACTGCTTGGCCGTCGCGAAGGCGAAGCTGGCCCCGCACTTCCTCGGGCAGCCTCGCGAGCGGGACCTGTTGGGTGGCCTTGGCGGACTCGCGGAGCCAGCCGTAGGCAGTCTTCGACACCGGCCAGTCGCCGTCGTCCCCGGACGAGGCGGCTACGACCGCACCGTCGCCGTCCAGGAGGACGAGACGGACGCTCGCCGGCCTCCCGACCAGGGCGAGCACAGCCGAGATGGCGGCCTCGTTGACCTGCTCGCCACCGCCCGCCGCGACGAGGTCGACGCCGGCGCCCCGGAGAGCCAGCTCGCGCGAGGCTGCCCGCTCCTCCTGGCGCACCAGGCCCGCCATGCGGGCGACGACGAGCAGGAAGAGGAGGGCCGAAGCCGAGATCAGCACGAGCCTGTCCGTGTCGTCGAACGCCTGCCAGGCGCGGATGCCCGGCGCGATCAGACAGGCTCCGGCGAGCAGCCCGAGGCGGAGCGGCGTGAGCCGAATGCGAGACTCGAGCGCAGGCTCCTCGAGCGTTCGCATCGAGGG
>JAIBJN010000065.1 GCA_020029595.1 Actinomycetota bacterium
CGCTCTTCGAGGCCGGTGAGGCGCAGCTCGTTGAGGCGAGCGATCTCCGTCTGGGCGAAGGGCTCGTACGTGAAGTCGGCGAGCGGCGGCCCCCGCCAGAGCGCAAGGGCCTTGCACAGGGTCTCGGCCGCCGCCGAGGAGTCTCCGTCCGCCCGCAGCTCTCGCCCCTCCCCAACGAGGCGTTCGAACCGGTGAACGTCGAGCTCCTCCGGAGAGAGCGCCAGGAGGTAGCCGGGCGATCGCGTCTGGATCCGCTCGAAGCCCAGCGCCTTGCGCAGGTGGACGACGTGAACCTGCACGGCCTTCCTCGCCGTCGGGCGGGCTCTCCCCCCAGAGCTCGTCGATCAGGCGCTCGGTCGCGACGACCTCGTTCGCGTGCAGGACGAGAAGCGCCAGAACGGCGCGCTGATTGCCGGCGCCGAGGGGGACTTGCCGACGGCCGTCCCGAACCTCGAGCGCCCCGAGGATCCGGAACTCCATCTCTTCTCCCGGTTGACCGTAGCACGGGGTTAGCCGGGCGTTAGCCGTCGAGTAGGTGGTCCCGTGGATCCTCGCTCGGCGCGACGGCATCCAGAGCGTCGCGAGAGACGAGCGGAGGAGAGGATCATGAAGAGCCAGACACGGAAACGAAGGCGGCGCTGGCGCTGGGTCGCCGTCGTGCTCGCGGCCGCGCTGCTGTTCGCGCCGGCGGCGCAGGCGAAGCCCGACCCGACCACCGGGGCGCGGCTTCCCGACGAACCCACCGTCGTCGTCGTGGAAGCGGGCGACGGCTTCGACTGGGCGGACGCCGGGATCGGCGCCGGCGTGGCGGCCGGGCTGGTCCTGCTCGGCGCCGCGACGTCGAGGATCTTGCGTCGCCATCGGGGCGTTGCGTCGATCGGCCCTGGTCGGGCGTGACGGCACGCGGCACGCCGATGTCACGGCCCTGCACCTCGACGAGATGGCGAAAGGAGAGCACGAGATGAAGCAAGAGATGAAAGTCGAGACGACCAGGAGGCGAAGATGAGGCGTCGAACCAGCGTCTGGCTGACGGCGCTCCTGTGCGCGGCGGCGGTGGCCGCTGCGCTGGCCGTCGCGCTCGTCGCGCGACCGGCGGCGGCGGGCGGCGAGACACCGTCGCGGATCGAACAGAACGGAGTCAGCCGGGAGGATAGGCGCCAATCGCCCGGGGGGCGGCAGGAGCGTTTTCTCTACGTCGCCACCATCGCGCAGAGCGCGACTGATCCGGATTTCGTCGCCGTGATCGGGGCGGATCCGCGCCGATCTGACTTTGGCGAGATCGTCAACCGCGTCGACATGCCCAACGTGGGAGATGAGCTCCACCACTTCGGGTACTCGGCCGATCAGGACCGGCTGATAGTGCCGGGGCTGTTCTCAAACCGGATCCACATCTTCGAGATCAAACGCAACGGCAAGAAGATGGCCCTGAGAGCAGTCAACGACCAGCTGGCCACGAAGAGTGGCTACATCATCCCGCACAGCGTGATTGCGGCCTCTCACGGCAGGGCGATCGTCACCATGATCGGGGCGGCGACCGACACGACACAGCCAGGCGGCATCGTCGAGATCAACGATCGCACGGGCGCGTTCGAGGGGCATTTCGGCCCGGGCCCGGTGCGCGATCCCAGCGACCTCGGTCCCACGTACATGTACGACTTCGATTCGCTGCTCGAGGCCAACCGCGGCATCAGCACGACGTTCGGGCCTCCGGCGCTGTGCGGAGGAGGTATCGACCCTACCTGCCTCGGCGGCGAGGTCTCTGTCTGGAACCTTCGACGTCAGAAGGTGATCCAGATCGCCGACCTGGGCGAGAGCAGCGGCGCGCTCGAGGTGCGCTTCATCGAGGAGCGCGGCGTCCGGCGCGCGTTCATCAACACGCCGGGTACGAACGCGGTCTGGCTGGCTGATGACGACGACGGTGACGGCGTCTTCGAGTTCCAGCAGGTGCTTGGCCCCGAGCACGGTCTCCTGATTCCAGCCGACATGCTCCTGTCCTACGACCACAAGTACATGTACCTGACCAACTGGTTCGGGAACACGGTGCAGCAGTTCGACATCACCGATCCCTTCAACCCCGTGCTCAAGGCCACCGTCTCCGTGCCGCACCCGAACATGTTGCGCCTGAGTCGGGACAACAGACGCCTGTACGTCTCCAACTCGCTGCTCACGCCGTGGGACAATGACCCCGACTTCGGACCTCCCCGCAACAGCGACTACGGGATCTGGCTGTTCGACGTGGATGAGCATTCCGGGGGCCTCACCCCATTCAACTCCGACGGACGCGCCTGGGTCAGTTTCAGCAACGTCCGGAAGAAGACCACTACCGGACCGGCGGGCCCACACATGATGTTCTTCGACCCGAGCATCCCGCTGGTGCCCGGTGAGCACTGAGCGAAGGAGCTGCTGCCGCGCCGAAGCGCGTGGCTCCAGCTTGCCGGGGCCCCTGGGCCGAGAAGGCGGCCGTCTCGAGGCTCTACGGCGGCATCCACTTCACGAGCGACAACGACCGGGCCTCACACTCGGCCGCAAGGTGGCGAAAGCGGCGATCGATCGCTGCGACTTTGGCCCTCCTGGGAAGGCCCGCCCGAGGGCCCCGTGCGGGCCTTCCCTCCTCCTCGGGCGCCTACTCCGTCGAGATGAAGACGTTCTTGACCTCGGAGTAGCCCTCGAGGCCGTGGAGGCCCAGCTCGCGGCCGAAGCCCGACTGCTTGAAGCCGCCGAAGGGCGTCGACACCCGCACCGAGCTGTTCGAGTTCACCGAGAGGACGCCGGAGTCGATCCCGCGCGCCATCCGCAGCGCCCGCGCGCCGTCGCGCGTCCAGATCGAGCCCGAGAGCCCGTAGGGCGTGTCGTTGGCGAGCTGCAGCGCCTCCTCCTCGTCCTCGAAGGGGATGACGGCGGCGACCGGCCCGAACACCTCCTCGCGCGCGATCCGGTCGTCGTTCGTCGCCTCGACGAGCGTGCACGGGAACCAGAACCCGGGGCCGTCGGGCACGTCCCCGCGGAAGGCGACGTTGCCGTCCACGAAGGACGCGACCGTCTCGCGATGCGCCGCCGAGATGAGCGGGCCCATCTCCGTCGCCTCGTCTTGCGGGTCTCCGACGTTGATTCCGCGCGTCGCCTCGACGAGCAGCTCGAGGAAGCGGTCGTAGGCCGAGCGCTCCACGAAGATGCGGGAGCGAGCGCAGCAGTCCTGGCCGGCGTTGTCGAAGACGGCGTAGGGCGCGGCGGCGGCGGCCTTCTCGAGGTCTGCGTCGGCGAAGACGACGTTCGCCGACTTCCCGCCCAGCTCGAGCGTGACGCGCTTGATCGTCGCGGCGGCGCGCTCCATCACGCGGCGCCCGACCTCCGTGGAGCCGGTGAAGCCGATCTTCGCCACGTCCGGGTGCTCGACGAGCCGCTGCCCGACGACGGAGCCCTTGCCGGCGACGATGTTGACTACGCCCTCGGGGATCCCGGCCTCGAGCGCCAGCTCGCCGAGCCGCAACGCCGAGAGCGGCGTCAGCTCGGCGGGCTTGAGGGCGACGGTGTTCCCGCACGCGAGCGCGGGTCCGAGCTTCCAGCTCGCGATGTTGAGCGGGAAGTTCCAGGGGACGATGAGGCCCACCACGCCGAGCGGCTCCCGGAACGTCAGGTCGACGCCGCCTGCGACCGGGATCGTCTCGCCGTGGTGCTTGTCGACCGCGCCCGCATAGAAGTGGAAGACCTCCGCGACCATCCCCACCTCCGCGCGGGCCCCGGAAATCGGCTTGCCGACGTTCCGCGACTCGATGCGCGCAAGCTCTTCGCCGTGCTCCTCGACGAGGGTCGCCAGCCGCCTGAGCAGCCGGCCGCGGTCGCCAGGAGCCACCGCGCGCCAGGCCGGGAACGCCGCCTTCGCGGCTGCGACTGCGGCGTCGGTCTCCTCGACGCCGGGCGAGGGGAGCTCGGCGATCGCCTCCTCGGTGGCCGGGTTCAGGACGGTGATCACGAGCGCTCCTCTCGATAGCGGCGCGCCTCCTCGACGAGCGCCTGGAAGAGCGCGGCGTCCTCTTCCTCCTCCGGATGCCAGAGGACGCCGACCGCGAAGCGGCGCGAGGGATCCTCGATCGCCTCGACCGTGCCGTCCTCTGCGCGGGCGGACTCGCGCAGGCCCTGGCCGAGGCGGCCGTAGCCCTGGTGGTGGTGGCTCTTCACGGGCGCGCGCTCGCCGACGACGCCGTACAGCTTCGTGCCGGGCACAACGTCGACGTCGTGGTCGGCGAAGACGCCGGGCGACTCCTTGTGGCCTTCGTGGCCGACGACCTCGGGCAGGTGCTGGACGAGGTCGCCGCCGCGGGCGACGTTCAGCACCTGGCTCCCGCGGCACACGGCCAGCACGGGCATGTCCCGCGCGAGCGCTCCCTCCAGGAGGGCGAGCTCGGCGCTGTCGCGCTCGGGCCGGACGCCGTTCGTCTCCGGGTGCGCCTCGGCGCCGTAGCTGGCCGGGTCGAGGTCGGCGCCGCCGGAAAGGATGAGCCCGTCGAGAACGCCCAGCGTCTCCTCGACGCCTTCCGCGCTCGGAGGGACTAGCAACGGTCGCCCGCCGGCGCGCTCGACCGCCCGGACGTAGGACAAGGGGATGAGCGCCGCCGGAAGCTCCCACACTCCCCACCGCGCCTCCTCGGCGTACGAGGTGATGCCGATGACGGGACGCACGCTACGAGTCTAGATGCCTGACCGGCAACTCCCGCGCTCGCACCAGTTACCGGTCAAGCATCGAGCGCAGGACGACCCGCCAGCCGTCTGGATCCTCGAACGTGAGGTCGTTCGCCCAGTACGGGTTCTCGGGCTCGACCGGCGCGTGACCGAGCGCGCGCATCCGCTCGGCGATCGCCGCGATCGTGTCCGGATCGGTCATGTAGAGCACGAGGAGGTTGTCGCGCGTCGGCGCCGGGCCGGGACCTCCCTCCGCGTGCTCGGTGAGCTCGAGGTGGTACTCCTCGCCCGGGAGTCCGAGCATCACGCCGCTGTAGCCTTCGTGATCGGCGAACGAGTCGATCCGCTCGAGCCCGAGCCCGTCCTCGTAGAAGCGGAGCACATCGGCGAGGCGGTCGGTCGGCCTCGCGAAGCGGACACGGGTGACGGCCCAGTCGCGGTTACCCACGCTCGAAGAGGCGCTCGCGCTCGTAGCAGGTCACGACCTCGTCGAAGAGGCGCTGCTCCGTGCGGGCGTAGTTCAGGTAGTGGTCGACGACGTCGTCCCCGAGCGCGGGACGGGCCATGGTCCCGTGCTCGAGCGCGTCGATCGCCTCGCGCAGAGAGTGCGGAAACCGCTCCGCGTCCGACTCGTAGGCGTTCCCCTCGAGGGGCGGCGGGAGCTCGAGCTCGTTCTCGATCCCGTAGAGGCCGGCCGCGAGGAGCGCCGCGAAGGAGAGATACGGGTTCACGTCCCCGCCGGGGATGCGCGTCTCGGCGCGCAGCCCCTGGCCGTGGCCGACGATGCGGAAGCCGCACGTGCGGTTGTCGTGACCCCACGCGAGCGTCGTCGGCGCCCAGCTCCCGGCCGCGAAGCGCTTGTACGAGTTGATCGTCGGCGCGACGAAGATCGCCAGCTCCTTCAGACACGCGATCTGCCCGGCGAGATACCGCTTGAACACATCCGACTCGCCGGCGAACGCGCTCTCGCCGCCGCGCCAGAGACTCGAGTGGATGTGGCAGGAGTTCCCGATCCAGGTGTGGTCCGGCTTCGCCATGAACGTGATCGAGCAGCCGTTCAGGTGGGCGATCTCCTTGGCGCCGTTCTTGTAGACCGTGTGGTTGTCGGCCATGGTGACCGCGTCCGCGTAGCGGAAGTTGATCTCCTGCTGGCCGGGCCAGGCTTCGCCCTTGGACGTCTCCACCCTCATCCCGGCACCCTGCATGCCGTTGCGGATCTGGCGGATGAGCGGCTCGTCGTAGGTCGTGGCGAGGATGTGGTAGTCGAGGATGTAGGGGACCGACGGCGTCAGCTCGCGGTAGTGCTTCGCGTGCGCCTCCACGTAGCTCTCCTTGAGGAGGTAGAACTCGAGCTCCGAGCCGAACATCGGGGTGAAACCGAGCTCGGCCGTCCGCTCGACCTGACGCTTCAGCACCTGGCGCGGCGAAGGGGCGACCGGCGTGCCGTCGTGCCAGACGACGTCGCAGAGGACGAGCGCGGTCGCCTCCAGCCAGGGGATCCGCCGCAGCGTGGCGAGGTCGGGCGCGAGCCCGAAGTCGCCGTAGCCCTGCTCCCAGCTGGCGATCCCGTAGCCGGGGATCGGGTCCATCTCCATGTCGAGCGCGAGCAAGTAGTTGCAGCCCTCGACGCCGTGCTCGGCAACGTGCTCCTCGACGAAGAACTCGCCGTGCAGCCGTTTGCCCATGAGCCGACCTTGCATGTCGGTGAACGCGACGATGACTGTGTCGATCGAGCCGTCCTCGATTGCCGACGTGAGCTCGTCGAGCGTCAGCATGGCCGGGAGTCTACGCGGCCGTCAGGGCTTGACAGGAACCCGCCCTGCGGCGTAGAAACCCCCGATCCGAGCCTGGCAACCGTAGGAGGCACGATGACCCAAAGGCCTGAACCGAGCGGCTACTACACGTCGGACGACGAAAAGACCCTCCACAAGCTCGGGTACGCGCAGGAGCTCTTCCGGGCGATGGGCGGGTTCCGCAACTTCGCAATCAGCTTCACGATCATCTCGATTCTCGCGGGATGTCTCACCTCGTACACGATCGCCTTCGAGCACGGCGGCCCGATCGCCGTCACCTGGGGCTGGCTCCTCGTCGGCCTCTTCTCGACGATCATCGCGCTCGCCATGGCCGAGATCGCCTCCGCCTATCCGACCGCCGGCGGGCTCTACTACTGGGCGTCCAGGCTCGGGAGCCCCGGGTGGGGCTGGGCGACGGGGTGGTTCAACCTGATCGGGCAGATCGCCGTCACGGCTGCGATCGGCTACGGCCTGGCGGTCTTCGGGCAGGTGCTGTTCGACTATTGGTTCACCTACTCCGCGCACATGGACGACTGGTTCGGCGCCTCGTTCAACACATCGACCTACATCCTCTACGCGCTGTTCCTGTCGGCGGCCGTCCTGATCAACATCTTCAACATCCGGATCACGTCGGGCCTGAACATGTTCTCCGCCTGGTGGCACATGGTCGGGGTAGCGGTCGTCGTCGGCGTCCTGATCATCGTCCCGGACCGTCACCAGTCGCTCAGCTACGTGTTCACGGAGACGGTCAACAACTCGGGCTACGGCGGCTCGACGACGTCGTTCTCGAACCCGGCCTTCTGGTTCGTCTTCGGTCTCGGCTTGCTGATGGCGCAGTACACGATCACCGGGTTCGACGCCTCCGCGCACACGGCGGAGGAGACGAACAAGGCCTCTCGCATGGCGGCGACCGGGATGTGGACGTCAGTCTTCGTCTCGGTGGTCTTCGGGTGGATCCTCTTGCTCGCGGTCACCTTCGCGATCCCGAGCACGCAGGCAACTCTCGATACCGCGAACGCCCTCCTGCCCATCGTCCCCTTCATCTGGGTCGAGTCGATGGGCCAGAACTGGGCCGAGTTTCTGCTCTTCATCTGCGTCGTGGCTCAGTTCTTCTGCGTCACCGCGTCGACGACGTCGGCGTCGAGGATGATGTTCGCCTTCTCCCGTGACGGCGCCGTTCCGGGGCACCAGCTCTGGAGGAGGGTGGCGCGCAATCGTGTGCCGAGGTGGTCGGTGCTCGGCATCGCGTTCTTCGCCGCCATCCTGATGATCCCGGCCGTGTGGAACTACTTCATCGGCTACGCGGTCGGAACCGCCATCGCCGTGATCGGGCTCTACATCGCGTTCATCCTGCCCGTCTACCTGCGCCTCCGAAAGGGCGACAGCTGGGATGAGCCGAGGGCCTGGAGCCTCGGCCGGCATTACAAGTGGATCGGCGTGGTCTCGATCCTTTGGGTCGCGCTGGTCACGATCCTCTTCATCTTTCCGCTGTACAAGGTGGGTCTTCCCTGGAATGACCCCTTCGACTGGCAGTTCACGAACTACACCGTCCTCTGGTTCGCGGGCATTGGCCTCATCTTCGGCGGCTGGTGGGCCCTGTCGGCGAAGCGGTGGTTCAAGGGCCCGGTTCGCATGGGCACCGAGGAGGAACTGGAGCGCTACGAGGAGGAGCTCACGGCCCGCACCGGCATGCCGGCGGCCGGGGGCTAGCGCGCAGGGAATTCACCGAGCGCGCGCCGCACGGCTTCGAGATCCAGCGCCGGAGCGAGCTCGTCCGCCAGGGCGAGCCGCTCCGGCGTCAGCGTCCCGAGGACGCCGACGCAGCGCATTCCCGCCGCCTTGGCCGCGGCCACGCCGACCTCCGTGTCCTCGAAGACGGTGACGTCGGCGGCCCCGATCCCGCCGCCGACGAGCTCGAGCGCCCGCAGGTAGCCCTCAGGGTCGGGCTTCCCCCGCTCGACGTCCTCGGCCGTCACCACGACGCCGACCGCCTCGGCGAGCCCCGCGGCCGCGAGGACGGACTCGACCTCGGCCCGCAACGCGCCGGAGACGACGGCGACGGGGACCCGCTCCGCGGCGAAGAAGACGGCCTCCCGCGCTTTCGGAGACACCGTCGAGCCGTCCGCGACAGTCGCCAGGTAACGCGCTGCGCGCTCGGCGAGCACGGCCCCGACGTCCGGGTGATCCTCCCCGAGCCACAGGCGAACGATCTCAGGGTCGGACAGGCCCGCGAGGCGCCCGAAGTACTCCTCCTCGGAGAGGGGCCGGCCGCGCTCGGCGAAGAGCTCGGCGAGGATCGCGTAGAGAACGGGCTCGTCGTCGGAGAGCGTCCCGTTGAAGTCGAACATGAGAGTCCGTGCGCCCACTGCGGTCGCCAGTCTAGGATCGCGCGATGCAGCCCGAGGTGATTGCGGAGCGCGTCTGGCCCGGGCGGCGCTTCGAGCTCGAGCCGCTCGGCGGCGGCATCACGAACCACAACTTCAAGGTCGCCGTCGACGGCGAGACGTGCGTGCTGCGGATCGGCGGCAAGGACACCGAGCTTCTCGGGATCGACCGCTCGGTCGAGCACGGCGCCTCGGTCGTGGCCGCCGAGCTGGCGATCGGGCCGGAGGTCGTCGGCTTCGTCGAGCCGGAGGGCTACCTCGTCACGCGCTTCATCGAGGGCCGGCCGATCCCGCTCGAGGAGATGCGCCGGCCCGAGACGGTCGAACGCGTTGCAGCCACGCTCCGCCGCATCCACGACGGCCCCACGATCCCGGGTCGCTTCGACTCCTTCCGGGTCGTCGAGACGTACGCCGAGACGGCCGCCGCCCACGGCGTCAGCGTCCCGGACGACTTCGCCCGGGCGAAGGCGATCGCCGGCCGGATCGAGGCCGCGCGCGGGGACGAGTCGCCCGTTCCCTGCCACAACGACCTCCTGAACGCGAACTTCCTCGACGACGGCGGGCGCATCCGCATTGTCGACTGGGAGTACGCCGGCATGGGCGACCGCTTCTTCGACCTCGCCAACTTCTCCATCAACCACGAGTTCGACGAGGACGCGAACCAAGCCCTCCTCGAGGCCTACTTCGGCGTGCTACGGGACGAGGACCTTGGCGCCCTTCGCCTCATGCGTTTCATGTCCGACTTCCGCGAGGCCATGTGGGGCGTCGTCCAGCAGGGGATCTCGGAGCTCGACTTCGACTTCGTCGCGTACGCGTCCGAGCACTTCGGGCGGCTTCGCCGGACGGCGGGCGAGGCGGCGTTTCAGCGCGCGTTGGAGGCCGACTAGGGCGAGGAGCGCGAGGGTCGCGGCGGCCCCGATCAGGAGCCACGGCGGGCTCTCGTCCTCATCCGCGGGCTCGCTGGGCCTCGCCGGCGGCTCCGCCGGAGCCACGGGCTCGCTGACCCGCGACGTCCTCGTGTCGACGAGGGCGAGCGGGCTCTCCAAGCTCTCGTGCACGACCCGCAGCGTCCCTCCGTCGGGCGAGACGTCGAGCCTGAGCTCGTTGAGGAGCTCGAAGCTCGTGAGGCCGTGGAGGTCGATGCACCGGGCCGTCCGCGCGACCGTGTCGAGCGCGTGGATGAACGGGTGCTCGCCGGCACCGTCGTAGAGGGTGTAGGCGAAGCGGCCGTCGGGGCTCGCCGCGCGCGTGATCGGCATTCCGCGCATGACGTCGCCGACCTCGCGCGGGTCGATGATCGGCTCGGGGAGGAGCCTGCCGGCGCCGAGGTCGTAGAGCCGCACGAGGTAGCGAGTCGGATCGCGCGGCGAGAGGTACTGGACCAGGTAGAGGAGCGTCCCGTCCGGCGAGATCGCGTCGACGCTGAAATCGCCGCGCAGGGTGATCACCTCACGCTCGTGAAGCCGTTTGGCGCCGACGACGGCGAACGTGGTCTCGGGCTGCGGGAATCGCGCACGTGGACGGACGAGAACGAGGGTGCTCCCGTCGGCGGAGATCCCCGCGGCGGAGCCGTCGTAGGCGACAACCGGAATGGTGAAGAGCCCGTCGATGAGGCGAGACCGGGTCACTCGCCCGCCGTTGGTCTCGACCGCTGCGATGAGCGTCCGGCGGCCGACCGGAACCGTCACGTAACGGACGGCCGAGGTCGGGGAGGCGGTGACGCCAGACGTGCCGACGTCGACCCCGAGGACGGGGAGCTTGTCGGCACGGGCAGCGGCCGTGAAGGCCGCTGCGAGGAGGAGAACAAGCGATGTGAGCGCGAGTCTGGTCATCTCACCCCTACTACGCACGCGGGCGAGCAAAAGTTCCCTTCAGACGATCCAGGCGCAGCCGTCCCAGTACGCTTCGACACGGCGGCGGAGGAAGCGGCGGACCTCGACGTGGAGCTCGGCGGGGAGGCGTACGAGCCCTACGGGGGCCCAGACCTCCATGCCGTTCCGGGCCACCCGGCGAAAGGTTCTGCTGGGATCCGGCTCCGTCGCGCTGTCGAGCCAGGTGACGGACCGGCAGCAGGCCGAGCTGCGCGGCCAGACGAAAAGAAGGCCTCCATGATCGGCGACGTAGCGCCGCGCTTCCTCTGAGGCGACGACGCGCACGTCTTTAGGGTAGCTCCATGCTCCACAGGGCCCGCGCGGTCGTGATCGGCGGAGGCGTCGGCGGCGCCTCCGTCCTCTACTGGCTCTCGCGTCTCGGCTGGGAGGACGTCCTCCTTGTGGAGCGCGCCGACCTGACGAGCGGCTCGACGTTTCACTCCGCCGGGCTCGTCGGCCAGCTGCGCGGCTCGCTCAGCCTCACGAGGATGATGATGAACTCGGTCGAGCTCTACCGGACGCTCGCCCACGAGGTCGGCCTCGAGACCGGCTGGCACGAGGTGGGCTCGCTCCGCCTCGCCTCGTCGGAGGAGCGCATGGAGGAGCTCGCGCGCCAGGCGGGCTGGGCGAAGACGTTCGGCCTGCCGCTCGAGCTGATCTCCGCGCAGGAGGCCGAAAAGCTCTTCCCGCCCATGTCGACGGAGGGCGTCCTCGGCGCCGCCTACCTCTCGACCGACGGGTACATCGACCCGAGCCAGCTCACCTTCGCGCTCGTGGAGGGGGCCCGCCGCCGGGGAGCGGAGATCGCCACGAACACCCGCGTCACGGGCATCGGCGTCGAGCAGGGTCGGGTCACCCGGGTGGAGACGGACAAGGGGCCGATCGAGGCCGACGTGGTGGTAAACGCCGGTGGCATGTTCGCAGGCGAGATCGGGCGCCTGGCCGGCGTGAACGTCCCCGTCGTCCCGATGGCGCACGAGTACCTGATCACGAAGCCAAGCGGCGTCCCTCTCGACGTCCCCACGATGCGCGACCCGTCGCTCCTCGTCTACTTCCGCGGCGAGTCGGGCGGGCTCGTGATGGGCGGCTACGAGCGCCACCCGGAGCCGTGGGGCCTCGACGGGATCCCGGCCGACTTCAACGGCCGGCTTCTGCCCGAGGACTGGGAGCGCTTCGAGGAGCTGATGACGAACGCGATCGTCCGCGTTCCGGAGCTCGAGGAGGCCGAGGTCGTCAAGCTCGTGAACGGCCCGGAGGCCTTCACGCCCGACGGCGAGTTCATCCTCGGCGAGACCGATGTCCGCGGGTTCTGGGTCGCTTCCGGCTTCTGCGCGCACGGGCTCGCAGGCGCCGGCGGGATGGGACAACTCGTCGCCGAGTGGATCGTCGACGGCGTGCCCAGCCTCGACGTCTGGGAGATGGACTCGCGTCGCTTCGGCCGCCACTACGCGAGCCGCGAGTACACGCTCGCGCGGACGCTCGAGATCTACTCGACCTACTACGACGTGAAGTACCCGGGCCACGAGCGCCGGGCCGGGCGCCCGCTTCGCCTCTCGCCGACGTACGAGCGCCTGCGAGGGCTCGGCGCCGCGTTCGGAGAGAAGTCAGGCTGGGAGCGCGCCAACTGGTTCGAGCCGAACGCCGCGAGAGGCGACGAGTCGCTGCGGCCGCGCGGCTGGGCGGGCCGCCTCTGGTCGCCTGCGATCGGCGCCGAGCACCGCGCCTGCCGCGAGGCTGCCGCGCTCTTCGACGAGACCTCGTTCGCCAAGATCGACGTGCTCGGACCCGGCGCGGCCGACTTCCTCGAGTCCCTCTGCGACAACCGCGTCGCGCGCGACGTCGGGGCCGTCACCTACACGCAGATGCTGAACCGGCGCGGGGGCATCGAGTGCGACTTCACGGTGACGCGGCTCGCCGAGGACCGCTTCCGCATCGTGACCGGCACCGCCTTCGGCCAGCACGACACGGCCTGGATCCGCGCGCACGCGCCGGACGACGGCTCGGCGGCCGTGGAGGACGTCACCTCGCGCTTCGCGTGCCTCGGCCTGTGGGGGCCGGCCGCGCGGGAGATCCTCCAGCCGCTCACGGAGGCCGACCTCGGAAACGAGGCCTTCCCCTACATGCGCGCACTCGAGCTCAGCGTCGGCTCGGTCCCGTGCCTCGCGCTCCGTGTCACCTACGTCGGCGAGCTCGGCTGGGAGCTCTACTGTCCGACCGAGTTCGGCCTGCGGCTCTGGGACACGATCTGGGGTGGGGGCCAAGAGCACGGCCTCGTCGCGGGCGGCTACAAGGCGATCGACTCGCTGCGCCTCGAGAAGGGCTACCGCGTCTGGGGCGCGGACATCACCCCGGACGAGACGCCGTACGAGGCGGGCCTCGGCTTCGCGGTCAAGCTCGACAAGGGCGACTTCGTCGGGCGTGACGCGCTCGCCGCCGCGCAGGGCCGGCCGCTCGAGCGCAAGCTCGCGTGCCTGGTGCTCGACGACCCGCGCTCGGTCGCACTCGGCTCGGAGCCGGTGCGCATGGACCGCCGGATCCTCGGCCGGGTGACGAGCGGCGGCTACGGCTACTCCATCGAGCGCTCGATCGCCTACGCCTACGTGCCGGCGGAGCCCGCCGAGGCGGGGCGGGCCGTCGAGGTGGAGATCTTCGGCGAGTGGGTGCCGGGCCAGGTCGCCGCGGAGCCTCTCTTCGACCCGGCCGGCGTGCGGATCCGAGCCTCGGGAGGCGGTTCTCCTAGCTCGAACTGACGAGCCAGACCTGGGGCTCGCCCTGAACGCCCGCCTGCTGCATCGCGTTCCTGAGCTTGTCCGACGAGGCGAAGGCTTGAGCCGCTTCGGCCGTGTCGAAGTCGTGCCAGACGGTGACGTCGTTCGGGTTGTCGATCGACTGGAAGACGGCATCGCCTCTGACGCCCATCGGGCCACGCTCCTCGTCGAACTCGTCGTACGCCTTCCTCCAAGCGTCGTAGCCGGCGACGTTGTGGCGCACAAAGAGGCGAATCATCAGGCCCTCCCTAGCTCGCTGGTTAGCTGGTCGGCCACGCTATCTCCTTTTCGTGGCTGGAGCAAACGGGCGTCGAGGGTTCGGCTCAGCTCGGCTCGAGCTCCTCGGCGAGCAGCCCGGCGGCGTAGGCCCGCCAGGCCACGTCCGGCGCGTCGACCAGTCCGTGCAGCGCCTCGCTCACG
>JAIBJN010000115.1 GCA_020029595.1 Actinomycetota bacterium
GACGTAGGCCGGAGGATCGGCGAACAGCTCGTGCATGGCCCGGTGGCCGATGCAGCCGGCCGAGGCGAGCCCGAGGACCGGGCTGCCCTGACCGCCGCAAATGAAGCCGTCGGGCAGGAGGCCGTTGCCGCTGCCCGCGTGGCTCTGGCCGATGAACACCATCTTGTAGCCCGCGAGCTCGCCGGTCTCGATCTTGATCGAGAAGAAGCACGTGCCGCGGCTGAACACGATGGCGTCGGCACCGGTCGATGCCTGCGACGGCACCTCGGCCCGGTCGCTCGTGCCGTTGCCGTTCACGTCTTCGACACAGCCCGAGCCTCCCCAGACGGTCGTGCCGGAGAAGCCGCCCGGGAAGTTCGTCGTGATCGGGACGCTGAACCCGAACTCGCCGCACGGCACGGTGCCGCTCGCCGCCGCGCAGCTCGTTCGCGTGGGCGAGAAGTCCTCGTCCGTCCCGACGATGAACTGGTTGTTCGAGCTCCACCAGCCCTGATGGGCGTTGCCCTCCGGGATGTCAAACCCCGTGAGCGGGTCGGGCGTCGGGTAGTCCGAGTCGTCGAGGAACACCGGATTCGCCGGGTTCGTGACGTCGAGGATCACCCAGCCCGCGTCCCAGTAGGAGACGAGCGCGAGCCACCGGTCTCCGATCCTCTTCACCTGGAAGTCGTGGTTGAAGACCGTGTCGCCGTTCGCCAGGGGCGTCCGGGCGTCCGGCCAGCCGGCGAACCCCGCCTCGGAGACCAGCACCGGGTTCTCCGGGTCCGTCACTTCCAGGATGTCGACGTCGGCGGTCGACTGCTCCTGGTTGTCGGCCATCATTACGAACGCTCGCCCCGAGGACGAGTCGTACCACCCGAACGCGCTGTGCACGCTGTGGACGCCGTTGATGTTCGGCGCGAACGCGGGCGTCGAGTCGCCGACGCCCCCGGCGAGCTTCACCGGGTTGAGCGGGTCGGTCACGTTCCACAACGAGACGCCGCCCTCGAACGCTCCCGCGCCGCAGGACTCGTTGTTGTGGACGAGGATGTCGCCTTCGAAGAAGGCCGTGTTTGCGTGGAAGACCTGCACGCCCTCCCCGACGAAGCTGCCCGGGTGCGCCGGGATGAAGCCGACCTTCGTCGGATCGGACGGGTCGCTGATGTCGACGACGTGCACGCCCGTGCCGGCGCCTCCGTTCGAGACGCACTCGGGGTTGAAGGCGCCGAGGTAGGCGTACTTGCCCCAGACGCCCACGTCGCTGATGCCGCCGGCGACGTTCGTCAGCCTCACCTTCCCGACCAAGTCGACGTTGTCGCTCGAGGCCGGTAGGTGACCGCCGACGCCGCCGTGCTGGTCGGCTTCCGGCGCTGGCCCGTCGGCCGGATCCCAGGAGCCGGGCGGAACGGTCGCTCCGGCGCCGGCCGAGCCTACGGCAAGGCCGAAGGCCGCGGCCAGCAGCACAAGTGATCTACGCATGGTTCTCCCCTCTGTCATGCGGTTTACTACCCGTGGGCCGCAGCGGGCAGACCGTACGCCCGCACAGAACCCGTGTCAAACGGCGCGTCAAGGCGTGGTGAGCCACCCGCCGAACGACATCGCCGGGCTCCTACTCTGGTTACACGGTCGCGAACCTGAAGGAGAGCGAGGGCTCGCAGCTCTCCGGCTGGCGGAGCGACTAGCGCCGGAGTTACGGCCTCGCTACGCGTTCGAGCTCGTCAGAGAGCGCGTAGTTGACCGCCTCTTCCAGGCTCAGCGAGCGCCCCTGCGACCAGAGGTTCTCGAACGGGCCGGCGGCGAGCTCGGAGCGCACTTTCGTCAGCGTCAGGTCGTGCACCGCGCGCTCGACTCCGTCCAGCTCGCCGTCGATCTCCTCGAAGAGCGCTTCGGATCGCGCCAGGAGCTGAGTGGCTTTCGCAGCATCACCCCTCTCCTGTGCGACTGCGGCAAGCACGGAAAGGCAACGGCCGATGCCTTCGTTGTCCCCCAAGCGTGCGGAGAGGCGGAGGCTCTCCTCCAGCTGCGTGCGAGCCTCGCCGTCTTCCCCGTGCCCGAGGCATGCGAGTCCGAGGCAGAGGAGTGACCCCGCCATCCCCCAGATGTGGCCCGTGCCGCGATAGAGGGCGAAGCTCTGCTCGGCGTCGCGTCGTGCCGTGGGGTAGTCGCCGCGGCCGATTGCCCAGTCGGCGAGGTTCATGTGTGCGGGCGCAGCCGCCTCGTCTCCGAGCGTCGGCAGGAGCTCTCTCAGCTGCCCGTACAGCGCCGCCGCGCGGCGCTCGTCGCCTTGCGCGGAGACCACGCCCGCGAGCGTGAGCAAGAGCCGGGCGACGAGGTCGGGCTCTCCCAGATCGCGGCTGCGTGCCAGCCCTTCCTCGAGGAGCGCTTCTGCTTCCTCGTAGTCCCCCTGCCGGCTGGCGAGGAAGCCGGCGGCGTGCAGAGCCCGGACCCGATGCCTCGCGTCCTTCCCACGCGCCAGCGCATCCTTCAGCCAGGTCCGGCCCTCACGTGCGTACCCCCGCGTCACCCAGAAGTCCGAGAGGGCTACAGCGAGCTGAAGCTCCCTCTCGCCCTCGTTCGCGTCGCGGAGCCGGGTGAGTGCCGCGCGGAAGTTCTCGTGCTCCTGCTCGACGGCGCCGAGCCATTTCACCTGCTCCGGACCGCTCAGGTGCGGCCCGGCCTCCTGGGCGAGCCCGAGGAAGTGCTCGGCATGGCGCCTGCGGGTCTGCTCTGCTTTCCCGCTTGTATCGAGTTGCTCGTGTGCGTACTCGCGGATCGTCTCGAGCATCCAGAACCGACCGTAGGTGTGTCGGAGGAGGCTCTTGTCGAGCAGCGACACGAGCGTGTCGAGCTCGGCGTCGCAGACTCGCTCGGCCGCCTCGAGCGTCCAGCCGCCCGCGAAGACCGCCAGGTGGGCGAACAGCCGTTGCTCCTCGTCGCCGAGGAGGTCGCAGCTCCAGGCGATCGTCGCCCGCAGGGTGCGCTGCCGCTCCGGCGCATCGCGGCGCCCGCCGGTCAGGAGCGGCAGACGCCGCTCTAGCCGCTCGAGCAGCTGCTCGCCGGAGAGCGCCTTGGTACGGGCCGCGGCGAGCTCGACCGCAAGCGGCAGGTTGTCGAGGTGCTTGCAGATGGCGGGCACGGGGGCATCACCCGCGAGCTTCGCCCCCGCCTCGCCGGCCCGCTCGTAGAAGAGCTCGACCGCGTCCGCTTCGGCCAGCGGGGCCAGCGCGTATTCGTTCTCCCCGGCGAGACGGAGGGCTTCCCGGCTCGTCGCCAGGACGGTGAGGTTGGGACAGGCTTCGAGGAGCCGCGCAAGCTCAGGTGCCGCCTCGATCACCTGCTCCATGTTGTCGAGCAGGAGGAGCATGTGCCGCTCGCCTATGTGTGCGGCGGGGTCATCCTTGGCGCCGAGCGTCTTGGCGATAGCCGGCGTGACGAGGGTCGGATCGACGAGCGGCGCAAGCCCTATCCAGAAGACGCCGGCCGGATAGGCGGTCACGACCTTCGAGGCGGCCTCGATCGCCAGCCGCGTCTTCCCCGAGCCACCCGGCCCGGTCAGCGTCAGCATGCGAACGTCCTCACGGCGGAGGAGCTCCACGACCTCCGCCCGTTCCTGCTCTCGCCCGACGAAGCTGCTCGCGGGCCGCGGCAGGTTCGTGTTCGAGATCGTCACCAGCGGCGGAAACGTGGCCGGGCCACCTGAAAAGCAAAGCTGGTAGAGGGTGAGCGCGCCATCGAAGTCCTTGAGTCGGTGCTCGCCGAGGTCGAGGAGTCCGAGCCCGTCGGGAAGCGCGTCCCCGAGCAGCCTGGCCGTCGATTCCGTCACGAGGACCTGGCCGCCGTGGCCCGCAGCCATAACCCGGGCCGCACGGTGAACGTCGATGCCGACGTACTTGGGCGGAGCGAGGAGCGCCTCACCTGAGTGGACGCCCATGCGCACGCGCACCTGCTGCCCTTCGGGCCAGTCGTGCCCAGCGAGAGAGTTCTGCGCCTCGGCGCATGCTGCGAGCGCGTTTCCGGGCCGCCCGAAGGCGACGAAGAACGCGTCCCCCTCGGAGTCCACCTCGTACCCGCCGTGACGTGCGAAGGCGTCCCGAAGGAGGCGGCGGTGCTCGGCGAGTGCGCCCGCGTAACGCTCGCTGCCGAGCTCGCGGAGCAGCCTCGTCGAGCCCTCGATGTCTGTGAAGAGGAAGGTGACCGTGCCGTGTGGCTGCTCCGTCATCGCGTTCTCAGGGAACGACGACGAGCTTGACGCCGGCGCCCTTCGCCTGACGGCGCCAGGCCTCCGCGACCCGCTCGAACGGCACGGCCTCGATCTCCAGCTGGAGCTCGCCGGCGCGCGCATGCTCGAGCAGGCGCAGGTACTCGCGGTGCATGACCTCCCGCGGCGTGCCGAAGTTCGAGTAGCCGAGGATCTCGAGCTGCTTCCCGCGCACGTCCGCGGAGAGGAGGGCTGCCTCCGGCCCCGCCGACTGGCCGATGTTGACGATGCGCGCGCCGCGCGCCGCGGCCCGCGCCGCCGCCACGACCGGCGCGCCCCAGAGGGGATCGACGACGAGGGTCGGCCCGTCGCCGCCGCAGGCCTCGCGGAACGCCGCGGCGAGATCCTCCTCTTCGAGCGACACGACCGCGTCGGCGCCGAGCCGCTGAGCCCGCTCCAGCCCCTCCGGCCTCCGGCCCGCCGCCACGACGCGCCCGGCGCCGAGGATCCGCGCCGCCTGCAGCGCCACGAGGCCGACCGTTCCGGTCGCCCCGAGGACGAGCACGGTCTCGCCCTCCCGCACGGGCGCGCGCACCGCGACCGAGAGCCAGCCCGCGACGCCCGCGATTCCGACCGCGCCGGCGAGCGCC